>JAITWV010000073.1 GCA_031285105.1 Streptococcaceae bacterium
GTCATCATTAAGAATATCACTTCCCACAACATAATCTTCCAGGCGCAAAGTAATTCCTTTTACCCCAGCTGCGGTTCGACCCATTGCACGAACTTTATTTTCATCAAAACGAACAGAATATCCAGCTGCGGTTCCAATGATGATTGATTGTTGTCCATTGGTTGAAAAGACGTTGATTAATTCATCCCCATCACGCAGTCCAATTGCCTTTAGACCATTCGCGCGAATATTCATAAATTCTGTTGATTCAACGCGCTTAACGACACCTTTTTTAGTTGTAAAGAATAGGTAATTGCCCTTAGTTGCTTTTCCATCTACTGATAAAATGGTTCGAACTTTTTCGTTTGAGTCAATTCCTAATAAATTAACTAATGGAATCCCTTTAGCTGAACGACCATATTCTGGCACTTCATAACCTTTCGCTTTAAACACGCGTCCTGTATTGGTAAAGAATAAAAGTGTTTCGTGCGTATTGGTTGAAATAATTGTTTTAACGAAATCATCATCATGTACGCCCATACCTTGTACACCACGTCCGCCGCGTTTTTGCGCTTTAAATTCACTTGAGGCCATGCGTTTGATATATCCATTATTTGAAAGAGTAACAACTACATCTTCTTCTTCAATTAAATCTTCATCCTCTAGACTTAGCACTTCTCCAACCAACAATTCTGTACGACGAGGATTGTCATATTTTTTACGAATTTCATCTAATTCTTCTTTGATAATCGCCACAACTCGTTCAGGATTTTCTAAAATATCCATCAAGTCTTTAATTAATGCCAGAAGTTTTTGATATTCTTCTTCAATCTTATCACGTTCTAAACCAGATAAACGACGTAAACGCATATCTAAAATGGCTTGAGATTGCTTTTCTGATAAATTAAAACGATCTATCAATTCTTTTTGAATCAGCGCATCACTTTCTTTGGAACCACGAATGATGCGAATAATTTCATCAATGTGGTCTAGAGCAATTCGTAAACCTTCAAGAATGTGCGCTCTTGCTTCTGCTTTGTTTTTATCAAATTGTGTACGACGAACAATAATTTCTTTTTGGTGTTCAATATAATATTCTAGAATTGATTTCAATCCTAGAATTTTCGGCGCTCCGTTGACAATTGCTAACATGTTGAAACTAAAACTCGTTTGTAAATTTGTTAATTTATATAAATTGTTCAGTAAAACGCTTGAAGAAACATCACGACGTGCTTCAATGACAATACGAATTCCTTCGCGGTTAGACTCATCACGTAAAGCAGTAATGCCATCAATACGTTTTTCACGCGTCAATTCAGCAATACGCTTTACCAAGACTTCTTTGTTAACCATATAAGGAAGTTCACGAACAATAATACGTTCTTTGCCATTTTTAAGTGTTTCAACTTCGACGCGGGAACGAACCATAATCGAACCTTTTCCTGTTTCGTATGCACGACGAATACCTGATTTTCCTAAAACAAAACCTGCTGTTGGAAAATCTGGTCCTGGTAAGACATCCATTAATTCTGATAAACTTGCTTCTGGTTTTTCTAGTAAAATATTAATCGCATCAATTGTCTCGCCTAAATTATGCGGAGGAATATTGGTTGCCATTCCCACTGCAATTCCTGTTGTCCCATTAACTAATAGATTTGGGAAACGCGCTGGTAATACTTGTGGTTCACGTTCAGTATCATCATAGTTTCCAACAAAATCAACCGTATTTTTGTTGATATCACGTAGCATTTCTTGAGCAATTTTACTCAAACGGGCTTCCGTATAACGTTGAGCGGCCGCTTTATCTCCATCAATTGACCCGAAGTTTCCATGACCATCCACCAACATATGACGGTAACTCCAAGGTTGAGCCATACGAACCATTGCTTCATAAATTGCCGAGTCCCCGTGTGGATGATATTTCCCCATGACATCACCAACAATACGGGCAGACTTTTTATGTGGCTTATCACTCGTTACGCCCAACTCATTCATTCCATACAAAATACGACGGTGTACAGGTTTTAAGCCATCACGAACATCCGGTAAGGCACGAGCAACGATAACACTCATCGCATAATCAATGAAGGAATCTTTCATTTCTTGCGAGAGATTTACATCAATAACATTTCTATCTTCCATTTATTTTTTATCCTCCCACTTATCTAAAATCTGATTTAGAAAATTGTTATTTTTCCAAATACACATGGTAATATTATACCATAGAACACACAAATCTCTTAGTTTCGGGCAACAAAAAAAACCGTAAAGACTTACCTCGAGTAATAAGTCTTTACAGGTTAACAATTCAATACAATGAATTAAGCAGCAACGATTTTGCGACCTTTACGACGACGAGCAGCTAATACGCGACGACCGTTTTTAGTTGACATACGTTTACGGAATCCGTGAACTTTTTGACGTTTACGTTTGTTTGGTTGATAAGTACGTTTCATGTGTAATTCACACCTTTCGTCTAGAATTTTTGTCTATCTAATTTAGCGCTTTTTCTAAGTACTTAGACATACTTGAACATTTTAGCGTGTGAGAGTGATTTTGTCAAGAATCTTTTTCCGATTTTCTGTAAATTTTCACCTTTAATCATTCCCTAAAATCGCTTTTTTACTTGATAAATGGTAAAATATTCTAGTGAGACATTAGATATCTTCCATGACTGACGTACTTAAATGAACCGTTTATTCAAGTGCAAAAAGTTGTCGCAGAAATCTATTATGAAAGGGAGTGGAGAAGCGTTGGCAAAAGAAAAAACAAATGAAGAAATGTTAGATGATGCAGCAAATTATGATGCCAGTCAAATTCAAGTTCTAGAAGGTTTAGAAGCAGTTCGTAAACGTCCGGGTATGTATATTGGAACAACAAGTAAAGAAGGATTACACCACCTAGTTTGGGAAATTGTGGATAATTCAATTGACGAGGCTTTGGCAGGGTATGCTAGTCAAATTGACGTTTATATTGAAAAAGATAATTCGATTACGGTTGTGGATAACGGGCGTGGGATTCCGGTTGATATTCAAGAAAAAACGGGACGTCCGGCAGTTGAAACAGTTTTTACTATTCTTCATGCTGGTGGAAAATTTGGCGGTGGGGGTTATAAGGTTTCTGGGGGTTTGCATGGTGTTGGTTCATCCGTTGTAAATGCATTATCTGAAACATTAGATGTCACCGTTTATAAAAATGGTCAAATGTATTTCCAAGAGTACCATCGAGGGGCAGTTGTCGCTGATTTAGCGATTATTGGTGAAACAGATCAACGTGGAACAAAAGTCCATTTCGTGCCAGATTCACAAATTTTCACCGAAACAACTGAATTTGATTTCAAAAAGTTAGCAACACGCGTACAAGAATTAGCTTTCTTAAATCGTGGTTTATCTATTTCAATTACAGACAAACGTCCAGAGCAAGAGATTAAAAATAGCTATCACTACGAAGGTGGAATTGCTTCTTATGTGGAATTTCTAAATGAAAAGAAAACACCTATCTTTGCAGACCCAATCTATACTGAAGGTGAATTAGAAGGCATTACAGTTGAAGTTGCGATGCAGTATATTACCGGTTATGAAACCAATATTCTTTCATTTGCTAACAACATTCACACGCATGAAGGTGGTACGCATGAGCAAGGTTTCAGAATGGCTTTAACGCGTGTGGTAAATGATTATGCTCGCAAACAAAAGATTTTAAAAGACAATGATGAAAACTTACTTGGTGAAGATGTACGTGAAGGATTAATTGCAGTTATTTCGGTCAAACATCCTGACCCTCAATTTGAAGGACAGACGAAAACTAAATTAGGTAATTCGGAAGTTTCGACTATTACCAATCGCCTATTTTCCGATGCTTTCCAGAAATTCTTATTAGAAAATCCAAAAGAAGGTCGCTTGATTGTGGAAAAAGGTCTGCAAGCTTCTAAAGCCCGTATTGCAGCCAAAAGAGCCCGTGAAATGACGCGTCGTAAAAATCCACTTGAATTATCAAACCTACCTGGAAAACTGGCGGATTCGTCGTCTAATGACCCAGCAAATGCCGAATTGTTCATCGTCGAAGGAGACTCAGCCGGTGGTTCAGCAAAATCTGGTCGTAATCGTGAATTCCAAGCAATTTTGCCAATTCGAGGAAAAATCTTGAATGTGGAAAAAGCTTCAATGGAAAAAATATTAGCCAATGAAGAAATTCGTTCATTATTTACTGCAATGGGTACAGGATTTGGTGCTGACTTTGACGTTAATAAAGCTCGTTACCATAAATTAGTCATTATGACCGATGCCGATGTTGATGGCGCACACATTCGCACGTTGTTATTAACCTTAATTTATCGCTACATGAAGCCATTAATCGAAGCCGGATACGTTTACTTTGCGATGCCACCTTTATATGGAGTGAAGCAAGGAAAAAATATTACCTACGTTCAACCAGGAGCAAATGCCGAAGGTCGCTTAAAAGAAATCATCGAAAGCTTACCAGCAACTCCAAAACCAACTATCCAGCGTTATAAAGGTCTTGGCGAAATGGATGATCATCAATTATGGGAAACAACCATGGATCCGGAGCGTAGAACGATTGCTCGTGTGACTCTTGATGATGCTGACCAAGCAAGTAAAGTCTTTGAAATGTTAATGGGAGATGATGTAGAACCTCGTCGTGAGTTTATTGAAGAAAATGCTCACTATGCTACATTAGACTTATAAAAAACATCTAGATGAATTGAACAAAACATCTAGATAAAATAAGCAAAACATCTAGATGAATTCGATAAAACATCTAGATGAATTAAATAAACCATCTAGATGAGTTCAATTGCGCATCTAGATGGTTTTTTCATTGATTATTTTGCCGTTTTCCACATAAAAAATCTTACCGGGAACATTTAAATCTTTCAAATGATCTAATGTTGTGGTTGTTACAAATGTTTGAGTTTTCCCTAAAATTGCTTGAAGTAAAAATACTTGTCGCTCATTATCCAATTCACTCATCACATCATCTAAGAGTAAAATCGGATATTCGCCGGTAAATTCTTTCATTAGATCAATTTCAGCTAATTTCACCGATAAAGCACTCGTTCGTTGTTGTCCTTGTGAGCCAAATCGTGAAACATACAAGTCATTTACATAAAACAACAAATCCTCTCGATGCGGACCAATAGAAGTCGTAAATCTTCTAGCATCTTTTGAGCGAGTTTCTTTTAATTGCTTGATGTAGTTTTCCACAAGGACATCATCTGTTGCTTTTACTGTTTGTAAGTAACTTAATTTTAGCTCTTCACGATTACCTGAAATAGTTGAATGAACATTTTTTGCCCAAACGCTCAATTGCTCAATAAATTTTTTTCGAGCAATAATCACTTTAGTCCCAAATTCAGCCAATTGTTCTTCTAAAATATCTAAATACAGTTCATCAAGAGCCTTCTTTTTTTCAAACATCTGCTTAAAATAAAGATTTCTTTGCTTTAAAAGTTTTTGATATTCCATTAAATCATACAAATAAATCGGGTTCATCTGTGACAGTTCCATGTCTAAAAATTTACGACGAACAGATGGAGAACCTTTCACAATTTCAAGATCTTCTGGGGCAAATAAAATCACATTCATTGCCCCAATATATTCGGATAATTTTTTTTGTTGAATATGATTAACCTTGGTTTGTCGACCTTTTGTGGTAAATTTTACTTCGATTGAAAAGTTGCCTGTTCTTCGTGAGATTTTGGCTGCAAGTAATGCTTCTTTTGACTCAAAATTAACCAATTCTTTTTCTTGATTCGTTCGGTGCGACTTGGTTAAAGCTAAAACGTAAATACTTTCTAACAAATTAGTTTTACCCTGTGCATTTTCACCTAAAAAGATATTGATAGAATCTGAAAAATCCAATTGAACCTGTGAATAATTGCGAAAGTTCACTAGTTGCAATGTATCAATTTTCATTATTTGCTACCGGGAAATTTTGGTGGTTGTTTGCCTTTTGGTTTGTCACTTGGCTTGTTTGCTGATTTATTTACCGGCTTTCTTCTTGGTTTATTCACAGGTTTTTTTGGACGTTTTTTCTTTTTATTTTGTTGATTCATTTCACGTACAATTGCTTCAACCCGTTTTTTTTCAGCTTCTTCTTCTAACATTTCAGCTAATTCTTCATCTGTTGGGTTGCGAACTAAATAAGTTTCACCCAAAGTTTCCACAGTTGTTTGGTCATATAATTTTTTACCACGGCGATTTTCAAGCTCACCATTAACCAATACTTCTTCTTCTGCCAAAAATGCTTTAGCCATGCCACCTGAATTGATAATATTCATTTCTTTTAGGAATTGACCTAAAGTAATGAACTCTTTTTTTAACACATATTCTTCCATTTTATTCTCCTAATCTTAGGTTCATTCGAGCAACACTCATTGCTAAATGCTCGATTCACCACTATAACTATTGATACTTACTAAAATCAACTAAATTATTAAAACGATAACTTACATCAAAATTCAATTTGTTTTCTTGTTCACTAACACGTATAGTTGCGGTTAGCTCCTGCCGTTTTTTTCCATCAATTCCTAAGACAAGTTTGTATTCATGCCCATCACTAATCCAGATTAAATCAGCTGTGTCATCAAATAAAATTAACTTTCTAGTTTCTGAATTTTTAATCGTGGTACCAATGTCGACCAATGTTTTTTGTCCATTATCTTCTATCAAATAGATTTCAAAAGGCTGTCCCCATTCTTTTTTCGACTCAATATTGAGATGAATTGCCACACCATTTTCACTCATTTTCTTGGCTTGATGTTGAAAATAAAAAATGCCTGCACCAATAATAAAAACCACCAATAATATGACAATGGAAAGTTCATTTCTCACAATTTTTTTCTTTTTCACACGAATACTCCTCGCTTGATAATTGTATATCTATTATAGTTGAAAAAAGTCCACTTTACCATGTTCATAAAGGTAAAAAAAGACAAAAGGGACTATAATAAGGATGTAAGATGAAATGGTGATTTAACCTGGACTGAAAGGGTGATTCAAATGAAAGTCGGGATTGTTTCAACTGTTGATGAGAAGTTAGATGCTTTTTTAGAAGAACTGGAAAATTTTTCTGTTGTGAATTATGAAGGAGATGATTATACCGTTTCAAAAATTGGCGGTGAAGAGGTTTTTATTGTTTACCCACAAGGCAATACCAAAGAGAACATTCAGGCGGTTGTGGAAAAACTCATTCATCACTTTGAAGTTGCTCGTTTAATTTTTATTGGCTTTGCTGGAGCGATTGATTATAAACTAGCCCCGTTAGCGATGATTATTGGGAAAAATCACTTGAATCACCAAAATGGAGAAATTTATAAAGCTAGTAATAAATTAATTGGCTCACTTAGCCGGTCTTATCCAAGTGCTAAAGTGGTTGATGTGATTACTTATGGCTATTTCCTTGAAAACGTTGAAGAAAAGAAAAAATTAAAAACCAATTATCCCAATATTGCAGCCATTGACAGGCACAGTGCCTACTTAGCTGAGATTGCGAGTATCCATGAAATTCCATTCATTAGCTTGTATGCAATCACTGATAACGCCAATGATCAAGCTGTGAAAAACTATAAGAAATATGAAATCCTTGCTACTAGTAAAACAGTTGATATTATTTTAGAGTTTATTAAATCCAAGCACTTCGATAAATAAATGTTTCACACAAAAACCACAAACTTGTTAAAATCCTTGGGAAAGTTTGTGGTTTTTATTTGCGATTTTAACAGGTTTTCCATAGCTTTTCACCAGGTTTATCACACTTTCACAGGCTGTTAAATACTATTTCACATTTTCCTTATTTTTGTGGATAAACCATTTTCATTCCTATTATATCAAGACTCTTTTTTCAACAAGCACTGTTAAAAATAATTTTATTCAAATGGTTTTTAACATTTTTATCATTTTGTGGAAAACTCTTTTTACAACGTGTGAAACATTTTTCCACATGCTCCTATACCCTGTGGAAAACTCTCAAAAAAGATGTTATAGTAGTAGGTAATCAAATTTATTGAGGGATGAATATGAACGATTTTATAAGCATTTGGAACCAAACGATTAAGTATCTCAAAGAAAATAAAGTCGTTTCAGATTTTATTTTAGATTTAGCTGTGGATAAATCTGAACCTATTGAGCTAAAAGAAAACAATTTAATCATCAAAGTTCCATCATTTATTGAAAAAGACTTTTGGGAAAAAAAGGTTATTGCTCCTTTTAAAATGGCAGTTAGTATCACATGTGACTTAGAAATTACACCGATTCCAATGACGGAAGACGAGCTAAATTCCTACCAAACAAGCGAAACTTCTTCCATTCCTTTCTATGAGAGGCAAGAAGAAATTTCACAGCCTACTTTTGCACCAATGATTCCACATATTGAAAGCAATTTGAATCATGAATATAAGTTTAAGAATTTTGTTCAAGGACAAAGTAACCGCATGGCATTTGCAGCATCTTCAGCTGTTGCAAAAATGCCTGGGAAAATGTACAATCCATTGTTTATTTTTGGTGGTGTGGGCTTGGGGAAAACACATTTGATGCAAGGAATTGGTCATGCGTTTTTAGAAGATTATCCACAAGCACGTATTAAATATGTAACGGCTGAAAACTTTATGAATGACTATATTGCTAGTGTTCGTAACAACCAAATGGATGAATTTCGCGCAACTTATCGTACAATTGATATGTTGTTGATTGATGATATTCAGTTTTTAAATCGCAAAGGTGAAACGCAAGGTGAGTTTTTCCACACTTTTGAAGCTTTAACGAATCAATTTAAACAAATTATCATCACTTCTGATCGAACACCTAAAGAGTTAGATCAATTAGAAGATCGCTTGGTTTCAAGATTTGACAAGGGGTTATCGGTCAAAATTGACCCTGCTGAATATGAAACGCGTTTAGCAATCTTGCAACGTAAAGTAACTTCTCAAACCTTATCTATACCTAATGATGTGTTAGAGTTAATTGCAGGTCAATTTACATCAAACATCCGTGAATTAGAAGGAGCTTTAATGCGTGTAATGGCTTATTCAACCATGTTTGGCGAAGACATTACTGTGGAAAAAGCTTTGCAGGCAATTGCTTCCTTAAAACCTGCGACAATGGTCAAAGCCGAAACGAATGTCAGCTTAATTCAAGATGAAGTAGCGCAGTATTTTGGGATTACTGTTAAAGATTTAAAGAGTAAGCGTCGGGTGAAAACTATTTCGGTTCCTCGTCAAATTGCGATGTATCTTTGTCGCGAATTAACTAATGCTTCTTTACCGGCAATTGGAGCTGATTTTGGTGGAAAAGATCATACTTCGGTTATTTATGCACAACGTCAAATTACTAAAAAACTCAAAACAGATCCAGATTTACAAAATAATATTCGTGAGATTAAAAGTCGTTTAGGATAGTATTTAACAAGGGTTGTGAGAAATTTTCAAAATTGCTCACAACCTTTTCACATGTAAAACCTTAGGTAACTCTGCATTTCAAGGACTTTTCCACATTTTTCCACAGCCCTACTACTACTATTTTATTATTATATATATATAATGTTTGGTATAATATTCTAGAAAAAACTTAGAAGGAGAAAAAGATATGATTAGCTTAACAATGAACCGACAAGCATTTTTAAACAATTTAAGAATTACGATTCGTGCAATTGCTAGTAAAACGACAATTCCTATTTTAACAGGTGTGAAATTAGTTTTAACAAATGATGGTTTGATGATGACTGGAAGTAATGTGGATATTTCCATTGAAACATTTTTAAAGTCAGATGATGAAAAAGCCAATATGCGTATTCATTCCACAGGTGGTATTGTGATGGATGCTCGTTTGTTAAATAATATCGTTGCTCAATTACCACAAGAAGATTTCACCATGGAAGTGATGGAAAATCATCAAGTACAAATTACTAGTGGTAAAGCAATTTTTACCGTTAAAGGATTGGATGTGGAAAATTATCCACGTTTACCAGAGATTGATGAAACGACTCCTTTAAAAATCCCTGTGGAAATCTTAAAACAGATTATTTCACAGACTGTTTTCTCGGTTTCAAAACAAGAATCAAAACCAATTTTAACAGGAGTGCATGTTCTTGTGGAAAATGGTCAAACTCTAAAAGCAGTTGCGACCGATTCTCACAGAATGTCGCAACGTGTCTTAACTTTGCCAAATGAAACAGCCAATTTTGATATTGTTATTCCAGGAAGCAGCTTAAAAGACGTTGGTTCAGTTTTCTCAGATGAAGAAGATGATTTAGATGTATCAATTGCTGACAATCAAGTGTTATTTGTTGCAGGTGGCATTCGTTATTATTCACGTTTACTAGAAGGAAACTACCCTCCAACTGATCGTTTAATTCCAACAAGTTATTCAACAGCTGTGGAATTTGAAGTACGTGATTTACAAAAAGCGATTACACGTGCATCGTTAATGAGTCATGAAGGGCATAACAATATCGTCCGTTTAGAAATTACTTCATCTGGTGTGAAATTATTTGGAAATTCACCTGAAGTTGGGCGTTTTGATGAAGATTTAGCGCCTGAGAAAATTTCTGGTGAAGAATTAACGATTTCATTTAACCCAGATTATATGAAAGAAGCATTGTCAGCCTTTGGCGATGCACACGTAGAAATCCAGTTTATTTCGCCTGTGAGACCTTTTACCATTCGACCATTGGAAGATGCTGATTCGTTTATTCAATTGATTACACCGGTTCGTACGGCTTAATTTAGACGTATTAAAAACGAGTTAGTGATTAGCTAGCTCGTTTTTTTGATACTTATTTAATATCTTGATTCAACCGAAAAAATTCTTGTTTTTAGCTATTAACCCAAATATATAAGAAATCTTCTTCCTCTTTTTTAATTTTTTCTTTTGCAAGTAGTTCATTTTTTTCTAAATCATAAATTAGAAAGTAACGTCCAGCTAAAATTAATAATTTATCATCCTTTGTTGTATTAATGCTCCAAATATTTGATTCTTCGTATTCTGTTGAGTTTAATATTTTACTTATATCTAAAAAAGTACTTAAATTTGTGGATAAATCAACTATTGACAATCCTGATTTTAATAACATATTTGGCTCATGTGTGATAATAAGATATTTTTCTAAACGACTTTTATTTATTAAATTGGGATAAGGTTGTGATAATTGTAAAAATTCTTTTTGACCAGTATTCACATTGACTTTCATTACCCGATTATCCGAAATAGACTCAAATGTTTGTCTATTTCTAAGTGCGGTAATTGGAAGGTATAAATCGTCATTTATTAATTCAAGTGAGGTTAAACCATAAATATACTCTGGGTTATCATCTAAATTCATTTGTTTGATCTCTTTTAATTTGTCCTTTTTTTCTTCAAAGATAAATAATTTGTGTTCATAAAGCTCATTTACTTCTTGTGTGGCACTTAAATACAATTTTTGATTTTTCCCAAGAAATTGGGTAGATGGAGTTGTTGATTTTTCAAACAGATAAGACAACACTTCTCTGCCTTTTTTATCAAAACCATAAAGTCCCCCATCTTGCGTGGTTGCTTGAAAAGTATAAAAGTAATTATCTGAAACTCCAGCTGCTGTGAATGCATAGTTTGAAGTGTTTGTTTTTTCGATTGTTCCTTTTTTCATGTTGATGGAAACAATATTTTGATTTTTTTTCGATCCTTTATTGTCCCCTTGAGAAAAAACCAAATATTCCCAATCAAATTCTGCTTTAGGAAACCAATAATTCACATTTTCACCAATGGAAACTTTCTCAGTGTTTAATTCTTTCAATTTATTTTGTTTCCATTGAAAAGTTCTTATGCTCTTACTTGTAAGAAGATAAAAATCAGCCTTACTGTTAGTTTTAAAAGTTTGTTTAGAAGATTTATTAAACCAGAGAAAACTAGTAAAAATAAATAGAACAATTATCGCAATGTAAAAAATTTTATTTTTATTCATAGATTACTTGTTCCGATAAAGTAAAGCTGTTTCAGAATTATTGATCAATTCTCCAGGATGTATAGCCCATGCACTACCAATATTATTATCTGTTTTGTCTAAGTCAACATTTGCTGTATAGTAATAAGCTGCCCATACTAATTGTGAACAATAAAAACTATCTGTTTGCTTCATATTCCAAAAATTAAGATTATATGGTTTTCCTACTTGTTTTCCGGCCCAATTTCCCGCATTCCAGTCTTGTTGCACTGATGTTTTTTTTACACCAACTTGCCATACTTTATTGTTCTTAAACCTACTTCCCCATTCTCCACCAACTAAGGCTACTTTTTTTCCAACACCCTGCGCTTCAGCAACTTTGTAATAATCTTGAGGAGCAACAATACCAGCATGCCATGAATTTGTGATTAATAAGCTTGAACCAGCATCGGTTACACAAATTACACCGTCGCGCCAAGACCATGTGCCATATTGTGCACGCTGTTTGTCCTTAATATCTAATTCTAAAGGAGCTGTATCTGCATAATCTTCATATTTCTTAATGTTTTGTTCTAATTGTTCTAATGCTTGTTGCTGCTCAAGTGTATATTCAATTTTAGGTACATTGTCTTGAGTTGGTATTGACTGAGCTCTTGCGATTGAAAGTGTATTTAAGGAAAGAGAAGTTAAAGCACTAGAAGTGAGAATGTCAACAAATAATTTTTTCTTTTTCATAATGATCCTCCAAAATTTCTAGATTTGTTATATAAATAGTAGTAAATTTTTTTGACTTTTTTAAGGACAATTAAAAGCAATTTCATGCAGAAAAAAGCAATTTAAAATTACAAGATAAATTAATAGTAAATAAAAAAAGATAATTGTAGAATATTTAAAAAGGAGATTTTTATTATGATAGAAAATAATGTGTTTAATATGATTAGACAATCTCTTATGAATAAAAATTTACCATTTTTTAGGATGTTTACTATAAATGGAGAAAAACTATTTGAGCAATTTAATTGTTGTTATTTAAAAACTTTAGCACACTTGGATGAGTGGGAAGAAGCTATAAGCAGTGTTTCTTCCCAAACATTATTGATTATGGGTAAAAAAGAAAATTTACTACACTTTTTTGACTTCTCAGGCCTCTTGTATTATCAAAAAAAGATTTATATTAATGAAAAAAAGGTTGGTACATTGATTTTTGGTGGATTTTTATTAGAAGATCATCATTGTCCTATAGATAAAAATGAAAAAATAATTGAAAAAATGTCAAAACGAACAATAGAAGAAATCACCGACAAAGTAAAAGAAATCAATGAGGAAATTAATGAATTAACTAGTTACTTCCCTAAATTATTGCTAGAAATTATAGAAAAATTAAAGCAGAATTTTACACATAATTATACTCTTAGCGAGCTTTCTAGGTATTTTTTTGTACATGAAACAACTATTAATCGCCTATTTAAGAAATACACAAATC
>JAITWV010000084.1 GCA_031285105.1 Streptococcaceae bacterium
AGCCGATTAAGCAATGAAAGAATTTGAAAAGCGCCCTTCTTTTCAAATTATTTGCTTGCGTCCCGCCACAGCAGCCATACCGTCGAGCCAGTCCGCAGCCCATATACGAAAACTCGTAAGTGAAGAACGCCTTAGCGTCCTAGTAATTCACAAACTTCAAATCAATTACGCTGTACTAAATCGTAAGCAACATTTAACTAGCACAACAGGTACAAAAATCAATATTGTAATCTCTACCAAAATATGATATTTTATGAAACAGAGGATTTGAAATGGAAACGCTTTATGATGTACAACAATTATTAAAAAAATTCGGCATCTATGTCTATTTAGGCAAAAGAATTTACGATATTGAACTAATTGAGATTGAAGTAAAAAATTTACATAATGCACATTTAATTGATGACGAAACGTACACTAAAATTCGATTAATCCTCAGAAGAGAACATCGTATTGAAGCGTCAAGAAACGACAACTCTTTTATCTAACACAAGTCAAAATATCCATATTAGGAAGGAAATGATTATATAAATGAAAAAATTACTAGGAATTGACTTAGGTGGCACGACTGCTAAATTTGGTATTTTAACTGAGCAAGGTGAAATTCAACAAAAATGGGCAATTGAAACAAAAAGTGACGATAATGGTTCACACATTGTCCCAGGGATCATCGCTTCAATCAAACACCGTTTTGAAATGTATGGTTTAACGAAAGATGATTTCATCGGGATTGGTATGGGCTCTCCAGGTACAATTGATGTTGAAGAAGGAACAGCAATTGGTGCGTATAACTTAGGTTGGAGCACTTTGCAACAAATCAAAAAGCCAATCGAAGAAGCAATTGGTATTCCATTTTTCATTGATAATGATGCAAACGTAGCAGCCTTAGGTGAACGTTGGACAGGTGCTGGTGAGAATGATCCAAACGTGGTATTCATTACATTAGGTACTGGTGTTGGTGGCGGAATTATCGCTAATGGACAACTACTACACGGTACAGCAGGAGCAGCAGGCGAAATTGGACATATTACCATTGACCCTCAAGGATTTGATTGTACCTGTGGCAAAAAAGGTTGTCTAGAAACAGTGACCTCAGCTACAGGGATTGTTCGTGTGGCACGTGATATGGTAGAATCATATTCAGGCAACTCACAACTCGCGCAAGCAATCAATGATGGACAAGAAATTACGTCTAAGCTTATTTTTGAAGCGGCGGAACAAAACAATGACCCATTTGCTTTAATGGTTGTTGACAAAGTATCAATGTATCTAGGTTTAGCCTGTGGGAATATCGGAAATACTTTGAACCCTTCATCAATCGTTATCGGTGGTGGTGTTTCAGCAGCTGGAGAGTTTTTACGTTCTCGTGTGGAAGCATATTTCTTAGCGTACACATTCCCAACAGTGCAACAAACCACATCAATTAAGCTTGCCGTTTTAGGAAATGATGCGGGAATCATCGGAGCAGCAAGTTTAGCAAATCGCTAAAAAGTTTTAATTAGGAAGAGGAAGAAAAAAATGGATTTAACAGTTGTAAATATTATTTTATTTGTCATTTTAATGGCTATGTTTGGACAAACGGCATGGAGCTGGTGGAGAGTAAAATCTTCTGCTAAGTTAATTGATAATGAAAAATTTCGCTCAATGATGCGTACTTCTCAAGTTATCGATGTACGCGATAAAGTAGAATTTGATGCCAACCGTATTATGGGTGCTCGTTCATTTCCTTTAGCAGGATTTAAAGAAGCAGCAAAGTCTTTGCGTAAAGATAAACCAGTTTTATTATACGGAAAACGTCGTCAAGAAGCAGGTCGTCCAGCGGTAATCTTGAAAAAAATGGGATTTACTGACATTTATATCTTAAAAGACGGATATGATGGTTGGGATGGCAAAACAAAAGCAGGTCTAAAATAATAAAAATATGCCACAGATAGTAGAAAGTACAAGATATTTTTTGCAATCTGTGGTATTTTATATGTTGGAAATCATTATGTAAATGAATTGAAAATAAAATGAAAATTATAAATAGAAAAGGAGTTGGAACTATGAGCAACCCTACTTTAGCCATTGTTGGTCGTCCAAATGTTGGGAAATCAACAATCTTTAACCGAATCGCTGGAGAAAGAATATCCATTGTTGAAGACATATCAGGAGTAACACGTGATCGTATTTATGCCACAGGAGAATGGCTTGGTCATGAATTTAGTTTGATTGACACCGGTGGAATTGATATGGGTGATGAACCGTTTATGACCCAAATCAAAGAACAAGCCGAAATTGCAATTGAAGAAGCAGATGTTATTATTTTATTAGTCTCTGGACGTGAAGGTGTGACGGATGCGGATGAATATGTGGCAAGTATTTTATATAAATCTAAAAAACCAATCATTTTAGCTGTCAATAAAGTCGATAACCCAGAAATGCGTAATGATATTTTTGAGTTTTATTCATTAGGTTTAGGTGACCCAATTGCTGTATCAGGTTCACACGGATTAGGTTTGGGGGATGTGTTAGATGAAGCAATTAAACATTTTCCTGAAAACGAAGAAGAAGAAAACCCTGACTTAATTAAATTCAGTTTAATTGGTCGTCCAAATGTTGGAAAATCTTCGTTAATCAATGCCATTTTAGGTGAAGAGCGCGTGATTGTGTCAAATATCGCTGGAACGACTCGTGATGCGATTGATACTTACTTTACCTCAAAAGAAGGCCAAGAATTTCAAATGATTGATACAGCTGGTATGCGAAAACGTGGGAAAGTCTATGAAACAACTGAAAAATACTCCGTGATGCGTGCCATGCGTGCTATTGATCGCTCAGATGTGGTGTTAATGGTCATTAATGCCGATGAAGGGATTCGTGAATACGATAAACGCATTGCTGGATTTGCCCATGAAGCAGGACGCGGTATGATTATTGTGGTCAATAAATGGGATTTAGTTAAAAAAGATACGCATACGATGAAGAAATTTGAAGAAGAAATCAGAGAAGAATTTGCTTATTTAGATTATGCACCAATCGTATTCGTTTCAGCTAAGACTAAACAACGCCTAGAACGCTTACCAGAAATGATAGAAGAAGTTTCAGCCTCACAAAACTTACGTATTCCAACTAGTGTGTTGAATGATGTCATTATGGATGCAGTAGCGATTAATCCAACACCAACGGATAAAGGCAAACGATTGAAGATTTTTTACACCAATCAAGTATCAGTTAAACCACCAACATTTGTAGTCTTCGTAAATGAAGAAGAATTAATGCACTTTTCATATAAGCGTTTCTTGGAAAATCAAATTCGTAAAGCCTTCACTTTTGAAGGAACACCTATTCATATCATCCCAAGACGCCGCAAATAGCATGAAATTGGCATTATAGCAAAAGATTCGAGTTATTTCAAATAATTACCCTTCAAAACGATAAAAATGCTAAAAGTGCAAAAAAAAGAATTAAAAATAGTCATAAACCTTGCCATAAAGCCATTTGTTTGATAAGCTATTAATTGTATTGAGGAATCAATATTCAACTTTCCAGACCACTTGGAAAATTGAGAAAACTCATTCGGAGGTGAAAGATTCATGGCAAATAAAGCTGAACTTATTTCTAAAGTAGCAGCTAGCACAGGTCTTACTAAAAAGGATGCAACTAATGCAGTAGATGCAGTTTTTGCAACAATTCAAGAAGAACTTGCTAAAGGCGAAAAAGTACAATTAATCGGTTTTGGTAACTTTGAAGTGCGCGAACGTGCAGCACGCAAAGGACGCAACCCACAAACAGGTGAAGAAATCGAAATCGCAGCTTCTAAAGTACCGGCATTTAAAGCTGGTAAAGCATTAAAAGACGCAGTTAAATAGTACGGACGTTTTAAAACACCTATCAAATTTTTGGTAGGTGTTTTTATTATGCGTTTTATTCCTCTTTTTATTAAATATTAGCTATAATTAAGTGAGTATAACCTTACAAATCAAATGGAGGGGAAAAGATGCAAAATAAACAAATCAAAATAGTAGAAACTGTCTTACGAGACGGACAACAAAGTTTAATTGCTACACGTATGAAAACCGAACAGATGGTACCAATCTTGAAGAAAATGGATCAAGCTGGTTTTCATGCATTAGAAGTTTGGGGAGGAGCAACATTTGATTCGTGTATTCGTTATTTAAATGAAGATCCTTGGGAGAGATTACGCACGATTCGTCGTCATGTTAAGAATACGAAATTGCAGATGTTGTTACGTGGACAAAATATTTTAGGTTACAAAAATTATTCAGATGATGTGGTGGATTTATTTGTCAAACGAGCAGTTGAAAACGGGATTGATATTATTCGCACGTTTGATGCGTTAAATGATTTGCGTAATCTAGAAAAAGCTGCGGAGGCGACCAAAAAATATGGGGCCGAAAGTCAATTAACCATGTCTTATACTACTTCACCCATTCATACATTAGATTATTTTGTTGATTTAGGTAAAAGATTAGTTGATTTAGGAGCAGATTCCATTTGTATTAAGGATATGGCGGGAATTTTACTTCCTCAAGATGCCTTTGATTTAATTCAAGCATTGAAATCAGAGGTGAGCGTCCCGATTGATTTACATACGCATGCGACAACAGGTGTTGGTCTGATGACGTATCAAAAGGCTGTTGAAGCTGGTGTGGATATCATTGATACAGCCATTTCGCCTTTTGGTGGAGGAACAAGTCAGCCCCCGACGGAATGTGCGCATCTAGCTTTAGAAAGTTTAGGTTTTAAAACAGGTTTGGACTCTGAAAAATTATTTGAAGTGGCCGATTACTTTAAAGGTGTTCGTGATAAATTCCGTCAAACAGGTGTATTAGACCCGAAAGTTCAAGATATTGAACCAAAAACCTTACAATATAAAGTTCCTGGTGGTATGTTGTCAAACTTATTAAGCCAACTAAAAGCACAACACTTAGAAGAAAAATTTGAAGCAACATTAGAAGAAGTGCCAAAAGTGCGTGAAGATTTAGGTTTTCCACCACTTGTTACACCGTTATCACAAATGGTCGGGATTCAAGCAGTAATGAATGTGATAACTGGTGAACCGTATAAAGTCGTGCCAACAGAAATCAAGGAATATGTGGAAGGTTATTACGGCAAACCTCCTGGGGTCATTAAACCAGACATCATCAAAAAAATATTGCCAAATGCAACACCGATTACTGTTCGTCCAGCCGATTTAATGGAGCCACAATTACCGATTTTAAAACAAGAAATTGGTGATTTGGCAAAAGATGAAGATGATTTATTAATCTATGCTTTATTCCCACAAGTTGGTCGAGAATTTTTAGAACGTCAATCAATTGATTTTTTTGACATTCCCTTTGATCCAATTGAGATGTCTTTAACTTAAAAAAATGTTAATCTTTAAAACAACTTCCGTCTACTTATGGTATAATCTCCCTATTAGACGGGGGTTTTTATAATGAATAAAACGACAAATAATACAGCATTTGAATTATTAAAAGAAGATGCTGATAAAATAAAAAACTTAATTAATAAACAATCACACACCATGTGCATTTCGCAATGTAAGGCATTTGAAGAAGTGATTGATACACAGATGTATGGCTTATCC
>JAITWV010000149.1 GCA_031285105.1 Streptococcaceae bacterium
TAGCCTAAAAGGACGACAATGCGCATTAGTAGGAGTTTTCGCTTCAGCGATTACTCCTACTTATAGGCTTGCGAGGTGTAATAACTTTTCAAGCGCTCTTCTTGAAAAGTTATGGAACCGGTCCGGCTACAGCAGGGCGGACGGACACCCTAAGCGCAGAGCCAAGCCAGCCGAAAATTCGCAGTCCACAATTCACAAACTTCTTTCATCCCAACATCAATTTAACTTACGCTGTACTAAAGTGATTGTTTTAATTATTTAATTCAATTCGTTCCGCCAATTCCTTTGCATCCTGTTTCAACGTTTCTTCATCTAAAACCTGCGGAATCCCAAATCCAACATAATAAGGAGGAGTCGGAAATCGCGGAACAAATTTTACAATATATTTTCCTTCAAAATCATAAAAGAAAATATTAAAACTAAAAATATGCTTTTCTAAATGATAGCCAAACGTCTTTTGGATAACCTTACTCAAGTTAGGTAAGGCTTCTGGAAAATCAGCCTGTTCGATTATAACATTAGTTTCTCTTAAACCGCAAAATGGCTGGGTGGAAAAATTAACCTTTATTAAATTATTTTTACAAACTTCTATCCCTTCAAAATGCTTTGGCTGAATAAATTCATAAGCTTCTACTTCATTTAAGCCAATAATTTGCATATGTGCATGACTTAATGTCCCACCTGATAAAGGTCCGTGGTTTTTATAGAAAATAACGGATTTATATTTTTTACTTGCTTTTAATTTTTCCCATGCTGCAAATGAAAATCGCAAAACTTCTTGGGCATGTTCGGGTGAATAAGTCCCAAAATTTGCCTTGTGATCATGTGTTTCAATAATCAATGTTTGATTGGTTTTAGCTAAAACCGGGTATTTATTTTGAGTCCAAATAATGTCTTTTGACGTTTCAATGATATTTTCTACATCTTGATAATGACAAAAAGGACATTCATCTTTTACTTTCCCGAAATCACTTGGTTTTTGATTGCCTAAATCTCTTTTATATACTAAAGCTTCCATATTCTAAGACTTCCTTTGATTAAATAGTTACACTTTTCTTCCATAATATATCATAAACAAATGAAAATCTAATATAAAATCCCTTACATGAAAGGACATAATTCCATTTTGGTTATGCTTATGCTAAAATTACCTTAATTGGGTGTGAAACCTGAAAAAATGCACAGTTATGAAAGAAGGAATTTAAAATGATTTTTAAAGTTTATTACCAAGAAACAAAAGAACGTAACCCTAAACGTGAAGAAACTCGCTCATTATATATTGAAGCGCAGACTCTTGTTGATGCGCGTGCTCGTGTGGAAAAAAATACCCCTTACAACATTGAGCTTATTACTGAGCTTACTGGCAACCACTTAGCATACGAACAAGAAAATGCAGACTTTACATTGGTGGACTTTTAAGCATGAAGGTCAATATTAAAAATAACGAAACAGCCGTTTTTGCAATTGGCGGTCTGGGCGAGATTGGGAAGAATACGTACGGGGTTCAATTTCAAGATGAGATTTTAATCATTGATGCAGGGATTAAATTTCCAGAAGATGATTTACTTGGCATTGATTATGTTATTCCTGATTATAGCTATATTGTTCAAAACATTAGTAAAGTACGTGGTTTGATTATCACACATGGACACGAAGATCATATTGGTGGGATTCCGTTTTTATTAAAACAAGCCAATATTCCAATTTATGCAGGTCCTTTATCACTTGCTTTGATTCGTAACAAATTAGATGAACATGGCTTATTGCGTGATGCTAAGCTTTATGAAATTAATGAAGATTCAATTATTCGCTTTAGAAAGACTTCTATTTCTTTCTTTAGAACCACTCACTCTATTCCAAATCCATTAGGGGTTGTGATTAAAACGCCGCCCGGCAATATTGTTTGTACGGGTGATTTCAAGTTTGACTTTACACCAGTAGGTGAACCGGCAGATATTCATAAAATGGCAAAAATTGGCGAAGAAGGAGTGCTTTGTCTACTTTCAGACTCAACAAATGCTGAAGTGCCAACATTCACGAAGTCAGAAAAAGTGATTGGTAAAAGTATTTTAAACATTTTTGAAAAAATTGATGGACGTATTATTTTCGCCTCTTTTGCTTCAAACGTCTTTCGTCTACAACAAGCCGCAGAGGCAGCCGTCCTTACTGGGCGAAAAATTGCAGTCTTCGGCCGTTCAATGGAAAATGCGATTGCTAACGGGATTGAACTTGGTTACATTCGCGTGCCGGCTGGAACATTCGTTGAACCAAGCGCAATTAACAGTTTACCATCAAATGAAGTAATGATTTTATGTACCGGCTCTCAAGGTGAACCTATGGCAGCTCTTTCTAGAATTGCTAATGGTACACATCGCCAGATTTCAATTAATCCAGGTGATACGGTGATTTTTTCTTCAAGTCCAATTCCAGGAAATACTGTATCAGTAAACCATCTGATTAATTTACTTTCAGAAGCTGGTGCAGCGGTGATTCATGGTAAGATTAACAACATCCATACATCAGGACATGGTGGACAAGAAGAACAAAAACTAATGTTGCGTTTAATGAAACCAAAATTCTTTATGCCAGTTCATGGCGAATATCGTATGCAAAAAATTCATGCCGACTTAGCCATTGATGTGGGTGTACCAAAAGAAAACTGCTTTATTATGGATAATGGTGATGTTTTAGCCTTAACCAAAGACTCTGCCCGTTTAGCTGGTCATTTCAATGCAGGTGATGTTTATGTTGATGGTAGTGGCGTTGGTGATATTGGTAATATTGTCTTACGTGACCGCCATGCATTAAGCGAAGATGGCTTAGTACTATGTGTCGCAACCGTTGATATTGCAAGTAAACAAGTTTTAGCCGGACCAGATATTCTCTCTCGTGGTTTTGTGTATATGCGTGAGAGCACTGAAATGATTCAAAAAGGGCAACGTGTGTTATTTGCAGCTTTACGTGAAGCAATGAATGATGAAAATGCGAATGAATTGAAATTGCGTGAAGCTATGACAAATGCTATTAAACCGTATTTATTTGAATTAACCGAACGTGAACCGATGATTATTTCAATGATTTTAACGCCTGATTCTAATAAATAAAAAACACTTCCCCCAATCCATTTTGATTATGGATTGGGGGAAGTTTTATTAAAAAGGGAGTACAAAATCGATAAAAATGGGAGAAGGTAGCATTTTATGATTGTGTACTCCCTATTTAATTATTTGTTTCCATTTTCTTTCTCTTATTTCACTCATCACCTCGATTAAACGCATTCTTTCTTCATCCAGTGGGTTCGGACTTAAGATCAAAGAAGTTCCTTGTAAATTTTCAAACCATTGTCTATCCAATACATAATCACTCAATAATAAATCTGGTTGTTCATCATATTCCACTATCACTGTTGGTCTGCTTGTCATTCCAAGTAAACGATAGATTAAAATATCGCGATGAATATCTCCATGTTTAGAAAAAACTGCCACTTTTACTTGTGGCTCATCTTCTTTTATCAACCAAGAAAGCATTTGAAAAACTCCATAATGAAACGAATCACTGACCAACACTTTTTTCCATTGTGATTTGTCGGGGAAGATATCCTTTGTAATATCACAAACTAACTGATAAACACTCCTCTTTGTTTTCACTTCACTAAAATATTTTTCAGACTCACAAAATGATGCGACGTTTTGTGAGTTGCCAAAGCTTAAAAAATAAGAAAACTGACAAGATAAATTCACTAAGAAGAATTGTTCTTGATTGACATTAAATGAAATACCTGTGCGTTTTGTAAAATTTTCCAAAATTGCTTTACCTAAATTTTCATATTCTTGGTTTCGATAAATTTTCATACCATTCAATTTTTGTTCACTATAAGATGGA
>JAITWV010000210.1 GCA_031285105.1 Streptococcaceae bacterium
CGTGCAACGTTACATAATGCGTATTATATTGCCCAAAAAGACGTGCGCATTGGAGACGTGGTGTTTATTTATAAAGCTGGTGATATTATTCCGGCTGTTTTAAAAGTTGTCTTAGATAAACGTCCCGAAAATTCGATTGTGTATGAACTACCGACACATTGTCCAGCTTGTGATACTGCATTGGTTCGATTAGATGGGGAAGTGGCTTTGAGATGTACCAATGATTTATGCCCGGGCAAGTTAAAAGAAAATTTAGCTCATTTTGTCTCACGAGATGCGATGAATATTAGCTCATTAGGGGTCAAAATTATTGAGCAACTCTTTGATAAACAATTTATTCATAACGTTGCCGATATTTATACATTGACGATTGAAGATTTATTGCAATTAGATAAAGTCAAAGAAAAATCAGCAACGAAACTTTATGAAGCAATACAAAAGAGTAAAGAAAATTCCTTTGAGCGTTTATTATTTGGACTAGGTATTCGCCATGTAGGAAGTAAGGCTGCAAAAATTTTGGCTGAGCATTTTGAAATCATGGATAATCTAGCAAAGGCAAGCGTGGAAGAAATTTCCGAATTAGAATCATTAGGTAGTGTGATTGCCAATTCTTTGGTTGAATTTTTTGCAAAAGATCAAGCACAAGCCATCATTGCTGAACTGAAAGAAAACAACGTCAATTTAACTTATTTAGGTGTCAAACGTTCGAATATTAATGCGATAAATTCTCCATTTCAAGGCAAAACCATCGTCTTAACAGGCACACTTTCTCAATACAAACGAAACGATGCCAAAGTTAAAATCGAAGCGTTAGGTGGCAAAATTACCGGTTCCATTTCTAAAAAAACCGATATTTTAATTGCTGGAGAAAATGCAGGCTCTAAATTAGACAAAGCACAATCTTTAGGAATTACGATATGGAATGAAGAGGATATGGTTCAAGCCTTTGAAAAACAAGAGAATTAGTGATAAAATTGCACAAGTAAATTAATGAAAGAAGTGAAAAAATTGATTAGTGAAAAACAAGTAAAACACGTAGCAAATTTAGCAAAACTTGAATTTGCCGAAGAAGAAATTAGCTCATTTACCAATACATTAGACCGCATTATTGAGATGTTTGAACAATTAGACGAAGTTGATACAACCGATGTTCCTTTCACGTCAAATGTTGTCAATGACATCAATGTTTTGCGCGAAGATGTGCCCGTTAAAGGGATGGACCGTGAACTTTTAATGAAAAATGTACCAGAAAAAGAAAATGGCTTTATTAAATTGCCAGCAGTTTTAGAAGACGGAGGAGATGCATAATGAGTGAGTTATATCAAAAATCATTAAGTGAACTTCATTCGTTACTAGTCAACAAAGAAGTTTCATCAAAAGAAATTATTCAGTCAACACTAGACCGTATTGAAGCAACGGAAAAAGATGTAGATGCCTTTTTAACGATAACTGGTGAACAAGCCCTAGCACAAGCCGAAAAAATTGACCAAGAAGGTGTAACTGAAAGTGAAATTTTAAAAGGTTTGCCGATTGGTGTGAAAGACAATATTTTAACGAAAGATATTTTAACAACAGCCGCAAGCAAAGTTCTTTACAATTTTAATCCAATTTTTGATGCTAGCGTTGTTGAAAAAGCTCACGTGGCAGGGTTAATCACGATTGGTAAATTAAATATGGACGAATTTGCCATGGGTGGTTCAAATGAAAATTCGGCCTTTAAATTAACGAAAAACGCATGGGATGCTTCAAAAGTTCCAGGTGGTTCCTCAGGTGGCTCAGCATCAAGTGTTGCCGCAGGACAAATTGCTTTATCATTAGGCTCTGATACAGGTGGTTCGATTCGTCAACCAGCAGCATTTAGTGGAATTGTCGGCATGAAACCTACTTATGGACGTATTTCTCGTTACGGCGTAATTGCTTTTGCCTCGTCATTAGATCAAGTAGGCCCAATGACGCGTAATGTTACAGATAACGCATTGGCTTTAAGTGCTTTAAGTGGACATGATTCAAAAGATGCAACAAGCGCGAAATTAGCGGTACCTGATTTTACGGCTAGTTTTACTGGAGACGTGAAGGGCATGAAGATTGCTTTACCAAAAGAATACTTAGGTGAAGGAATTGATGAAGAAGTGAAAGCAAGTATTCTTGAAGCAGCCAAAATATTTGAAAAATTAGGGGCAACGGTTGAAGAAGTTAGCTTGCCGCATTCAAAATATGGTATTGCAGCTTATTATATTATCGCCTCGTCTGAAGCTAGTTCAAACTTACAAAGATTTGACGGTATTCGTTACGGCTATCGCACTAAAAACTATGACAATATTGAAGACATTTTTGTTAAATCACGTTCTGAAGCTTTTGGTGAAGAAGTGAAACGTCGGATTATGTTAGGAACTTTCTCACTTTCATCTGGTTTTTATGATGCTTATTTCAAAAAAGCCGGACAAGTGCGTACGTTAATTTTAAATGACTTCAAAAAAGTATTTGAAAATTATGATTTAATTATTGGCCCAACGACGCCAACGCCAGCTTTTGATATTGGTTCAAATATTAAAGATCCAGTAACGATGTATTTAGGTGATTTATTAACAATTCCAGTCAACTTAGCCGGACTTCCAGGGATGAGTATTCCAGCAGGTTTTGTAAATGGTCTACCTATTGGTTTACAAATTATTGGCAAACACTTTGATGAAGCAACCATGTATAAAGCAGCTTTTGCCTTTGAACAAGCAACAAACTTCCACGAGAAGAAACCTTTAATCTTTGGAGGGACAAACTAATGAATTTTGAAACAATTATCGGACTAGAAATTCACGTCCAATTAAAAACAGAATCAAAAGCTTATTCTCCTGCACCGGCAAGTTTCGGTGATGACCCAAATACGAATACCAATGTCATTGACTGGGGTTATCCAGGTGTTTTACCAGTGATGAACAAAAAAGCGATGGAATTTGGCATGAGAGCTGCGATGGCATTAAATATGTCCATTGCAAAACACACCAAGTTTGATCGTAAAAATTATTTTTATCCAGATACACCAAAAGCTTACCAAATTTCGCAGTTTGATGAGCCGATTGGTTACGATGGATGGGTAGAAATCGAAGTGGATGGAGCTAAGAAAAAAATCCGTATTGAACGTGCGCATTTAGAAGAAGATGCCGGAAAAAACACTCACGGTGAAGATGGCTTTACTTATGTAGACTTAAACCGTCAAGGCGTGCCATTAATTGAAATTGTTTCAGAAGCTGATATGCGTTCGCCTGAAGAAGCTTATGCGTATTTAGAAACAATTAAAGAAATGCTATTATTTGCAGGGATTACCGAAGCCAAAATGGAAGAAGGTTCAATGCGTGTCGATGCCAATATTTCTTTACGTCCATATGGTCAAGAAAAATTTGGTACTAAAACTGAATTGAAAAATGTCAACTCGTTCAATAATGTCCGTAAAGGATTAGAGTATGAAGTGAAACGTCAAGAAAAAATCTTACTTTCAGGTGGTGAAATTCGCCAAGAAACCAGAAGGTATGATGATTCAAATAACACAACTATTTTGATGCGTGTCAAAGAAGGAGCAGCAGATTACCGTTACTTCCCAGAACCAGATATTCCTGAGTATATTATTGAAGATGCTTGGATTGAAGAAGTGAGAAAAAGCTTGCCACAATTACCAAAAGAGCGCAGAAATCGTTACGTGAATGAATTAGGTTTATCAGAATATGATGCCAAAATCTTGACATTAACCGTTGAAATGAGTGACTTCTTTGAAAAAGCAATTACTCTTGATGCAGATGCAAAACTAGTAGCCAACTGGTTAATGGGTGAAGTTTCTCAATATTTAAATGCTGAAAAATTAGAACTTCAACAAATTAACTTAACACCAGAAAACTTAGCTGAAATGATTGCTTTAATTCAAGATGGTACAATTTCAGGTAAAATGGCAAAGAAAGTCTTCATCGAATTAGCTAAAAACGGTGGAACAGCGATGAAAGTAGTCGAAGAAAAAGGATTAGTCCAAATTTCAGATCCAAGTGTTTTAGTGCCAATGATTAATGAAGTTTTAGATAAAAACCCACAATCTGTTGAAGATTTCAAAGGTGGAAAAGATCGTGCGATTAAAGCTTTAATGGGTCAAATCATGAAAATCACTAAAGGACAAGCAAATCCTGGCGTTGTAAATAAATTGTTGTTAGAAGAATTAAACAAACGTTAAAAGGAGAAGCGTATGCGAGCAAGAGTCATTTATAATCCGACTAGCGGAAAAGAATTGATGAAAAAATATCTGGCCGATGTGTTGAATGAACTTGAACAAATGGGCTATGAAACAAGTGCTTTTGCTACAACTCCACAAAAAAATTCTGCCAAAAATGAAGCCAAACGTGCCGCACTTGATGGGTTCAACCTGATAGTCGCAGCCGGTGGCGATGGAACGATTAATGAAGTGGTTAACGGAATTGCACCACTTCCTCATCGTCCACGTATGGCAATCATACCAGCTGGTACGACAAATGACTTTGCTAGAGCCTTAAAAATTCCTCGTCGGACACCTTTAGAGGCA
The DNA here is from genome assembly GCA_031285105.1 of Streptococcaceae bacterium. Taxonomy (GTDB): domain Bacteria; phylum Bacillota; class Bacilli; order Lactobacillales; family Streptococcaceae; genus JAITWV01. Next base: position 4,553 of record JAITWV010000210.1, read on the forward strand.
ATTAAAGTAGTAGCAAAAAATCAAACGGTTAATATGGATATTGGTTTAGCTGGTAAAGAACATTATTTCATCAACATTGCAGCAGGCGGCGGATTAACGGAATTGACCTTTGAAGTACCAAGCGAATTAAAAACAACTTTTGGTTATTTAGCTTATATTGCTAAAGGAGCTGAAATGTTGCCAAGAATTAAGCCAATCAATATGCGTATTCGTTACGATGAAAAGGTTTGGGAAGGCAATACAAGTATGTTTTTTGTAGGCTTAACAAACTCTGTCGGTGGTTTTGAACAATATGCACCGAATGCTAGACTAGATGATGGTTATTTTTCATTATTAATCGTCAAAAGTGCTAATATCGTTGAAATCATGCGCTTAATTACTCTGATGATTAATGATGGCAAACATATTGATGATAAAAAGGTCATTTATGCCAAAGCCAAAGAAATTGAAATTGAATCACTTGATGATGAGCGTTTGATGATTAATTTAGATGGCGATTATGGCGGAGATGCACCAATCGTGTTAAAAACATTGCCACAACACATTAAATTTTATGCAAATTTAGATGATATTTCTGATGATGCTGTTTTAGGATATGACGTAAAAGATGATGAATTAGATGAAGCAGCAGTAAGATTTGTGACACAATACGAAAATTATACAAAAAAAGAGGAATAACTTAATAAATAAGCGTATAAAAATTTATTAAAAAACTAAGAAACTATTGTTATTTATTTTTGGATTTGGTACCATAGAGTATGTTAACATTCGTTTAACTATTGT
>JAITWV010000266.1 GCA_031285105.1 Streptococcaceae bacterium
CGTAGAAGAAAAACGAACGTTCAAGCACTAGCACAAAACTTCAATCGCAAAAACCTCCCAAAATCTATCTTTGATGATAGATTTTGGGAGGTTTTTACATTATTCGACTGAAAACTATAGTTAAAAAATTGTTTTGTCCCAGCCTCCTTTTGGTTTTAAGGCATATAAAAAGAAAAAAATAGCGTTTAGTGGTACAATAACTCAAAAGAAAATGAGCAAGGGGGATTCTTATGTCATTTACAAACACACAAGCTAGATTTGCAACAATCGGTACAACAACAACGATTCCAGGTGAAATTATTGATACATTTTGGTATATGATTGATGAATACCTAAAAGGCGTTTTTCCACTTGATGCGATTATTCGCTTTGAGTTATTAGATAATGATGGACGACTTTCTATTCGTTATTCACAAACCTCTTCACCAGCTACTTTGACGGCTGACTTTCAATTTAGCTTTGATGAGAACTGGCCACTAGAATTTTTGGCAGTCGATGACCGAGGAGCTGAAACAATTATGACTCCTGAGGAATTTGGAGAATAAAAATAAGAGGTTGCTCAACAATAGGCAACCTCTTATTTTTTTAGATGTCTTGTTTTCTTTCACGTGCATGTTTGACTTTGAGTCTAAAGATTTCAAAAAATACAAAACCAACAGTAAGTCCAATTAAACTATTCCAAAGGACTTTATTTTTCTTGCCACCAGTTGTTGGTAACACACCTCCATCTGTTCGAGTATTAGTGACAGTGAATTTCAGCAAGAAAGGATTATCATCAGTTTCTGTGATTTCTGGGTGATATTTATCCTTAGCATCTGATTGATAAAGAGAGGATAAATCTATTTTTGCTCCAGAATTTTTATCAATTTGCACAACTTCTTTTTCTTTAATCGCATAAGTGTAATCTGTTCCATATTCATCTGCGCGTGGGAGATTATTAATTGATTTAATATAACTAGCATCATCTCTTGACCCAACAGCAATTTCTTGAACGAATTGATACTTGTCATCTCCTTCTTCTTCAAGTTTACGATACAAATTAAAGATGACTTGTACATAAAACTCACCATTGTTTAATTGGTTCGTCCCTTGAGGAATCTTAGAGATTGTTTCAAACTTTTTGATGATATTCAAATTCACAACAGTTGGTTTGGTAGTGGTATTTTTTAAGGCAATTACCCAGTTTCCGTTTTTATCGATTACCATACGACTTGTTTTGATGACCTCATCGCCACCTAAACCATCATCACCCTTATCAAATTCAAAATGATGGATAAAATTCGTTTCATGGTTCATACTTTCATGCACATTGCGAATCGCTGTTTCCACTGCGGAGTAGCGATAGTCATTACCATCTGGTGATTTTGTTTTTAAACCATCAATTTGCCACGTGAAGTCATTGGCTTTTTTCAATGTATATTTGCCAATTTCCACTTTATTATCCCATTCTCCACCAACTTTTTCTTCTTGATAAACCACTACATCTACTTCAAGATAGTCGGAATTATCCGGAATACTGGCATTGAGATTTGCTGGTAAGACCCATTGTTTTTTGATGATTAATGGCGTGTGCTTATTGGTAATTTTTAATATACCTAATTTATTTGAACTATTTTTTGAAACTTTAGCAAATGAATAATCCTTAGCAACTGATGTCTCGTCCACTAAAGTAATATCACCATAGTCTAGTTTAAAGTAAATTGGTTCCGTTAATTTAAGATACCTATTTGGTGAAACTAACTCTGTTAAACGATATAAACCATTAATCAATTCTTTTCTAACTGCCTTGCCATTATCTACCACCTCAAACTCACCTACAGCCTGTGCACCTGGAGGAATTGTAGTAGACCATTCTTTTGTGGCAGTATTCATTCTTTCGAGTCTGAATTTAGCCCCATCTAGTAACTCACCATTTTCATCATATTTTTCGATAACAATATCATCATTGTAACCATATGCGTAGTTTGAATATTTGGTATTGTCAATCTTATCTTCTTTTTTACCATACTTAATTTCATTATCTCGAATGGCAAACATAACGGAATTGACCATGTCTTTTGTGGTATCTTGCAGTTCAACGGTATATTCGACAATATAAGCTTTATTTGACTTGTCTTTGGCATCATTGAGTTGTTTATTTGGGCCAAAGATTATCGTCATATATTGATAACCATCTTTGTAGATTTTTTCAGTTTTCGTTACACCCTTTTCATCAATATACGTTTTATCTGCATTCAAAGTATTAAACTCAGCTTGTAGACCATTTAAAATATTACTTGTCCAATTTCCAATTACTCCATTATGTTCAAAAATAGTATAAACTTCCTCGCCGGCTGGTGTTAGTTTAAATAAAGCGACTCCATTTGGCTTCAAGAGTTGATAATCTACCCCTTGAGTTAAAGCAGCACCATTTTTCACCCACTTGCCACCTTCTACTTTGGCTTCATAAACATTGACCTTATACTTTTCTCCATCTTTTAGATACTTGGCATTTGATCCGATATAGTCATTAAATATTAGCTGTTGGAAAGTATCTTGACCTTTGTTGACGACTACTGAATAATCAATGTAGACTTTTCCACCGATTTCGATTGGCTCACCTTTTTTGTCTAGTCTGGTGTTTTCGGTGAATTTTTGTCCGTCGGTTTTGGTTGTGTTTGAACCAGATTTGGGGACTTTCATGGTTGCAGTATTTTCGTACGACCCATAACTTTCTGCTTGCTTGATATCTACTAGGAAAATAAGATTAATCGCTTTATTGCCGATGTCTTCTAGGAGTTCAATCGTTAATTTACCACCAACTACCTTAACTGTGTAATAGTCTTTATAGGCATCATCGCCATTTGGTTTGTCTTTTTCACCATACCAGATTGGTGGAGTGGGGTTATTTTCATCAAAGAAATTCAAGAATAATTCATTTCCATTTGGATCTTGAATATAACTTAGACTGGTCCATGCTGGACTTGCATTTTTTTGACTATAGTTTAAAACTCTAGCTTCAAGAAGATTAACTGAGCCATCTACTATTGTCATATTTGGATTTTTCGAAAAATCATCTTCAATAATTGTTCCTTTGGGTAGATATAGTCTTTCTTTGTTGAAAGTCACAATATAAACACCTTGATAACCATGTGGTACATTTGAAAACAATGGTTTGGCTGTATCTTTCCAATTGGCACCTTTATTGTTTAAATTCAAATTACGATATAAATACCATTGATTATTGCACCATTGACTATCTTTTGGATCTGTTGAAAAACTAGGATTTTTACTTAAATCACAAATTTCGTCTAAAGGTGAGAATAACATCATTTGTTTATTTTCATTTTTTCCAAGCCAATGATAAAATTGTGTGCTTTTAAATACTCCTTTTGCAACAACTTGACCGCCTTCCCATTTCAAAGTTACTGTATTGTAGTTATCTCCAGCATCAGGATGTATCTCACAAACGTTATTCCCTCTATGCGCCCAATCAATCAATTTTGTACTGTAGTAATTGTCAAGATTCATTTCAACACTGCCATCAGGATTGCGATAAAATGAAGCTGTTGATCTTTTTGCTGGAAAATTTGCCGGATCATCCCAATTGAGTAAATACCCTTTCCAATGAGTAAACAACTCTTCTGTTGAAAATTTAATCACAATTTTAGGATACTTAACATCTGTTAAACTATTATAGTCTATAAAGTCAATTTCAAAGCCTGACTCTAATGTTTCATGTATATCTCCATATAATCTAGAACCATCAGGTAAGAATAAACCATCTTCTACTAAAAATCGTTGCCTGAAAGTATAATGCGTCCCCAAATCAAGTAATTTTGCAACCCCTTTAGAATCATACGCATAAACTTTTAAAGAAGATTGATCTAAAATTCTAGCAAAGAAAATCCATTTAAACGTTTCAGCATCTCTTTTAACAATATTACGGTCAATATAACTATCAATTATCTTTGGGTTCGTCATTTCAACATTGTTTTGATTAAAGGTCATTTCCCAAGTTGCTATTCGATCTGCGGCAATCAAGTTATATCCATTATTAGAATCCCAACGAGTACATTTTTTCTCAATCCCTGGCATACTTGCATCAGGAATAACCCCTTCTCCTTTTCCTTCTCCAATTCCATTTACCAATGCTGTATTCCCAACAATTACTTCACCTTTAGCACCAGGTGTTCGTGTTACTTTCGTTTGATAGGTTAAAGTATATAAACCTTTTGGTGCAACTTTTGGTGTTAACGTCATTTTTTGAGTTTTTCCTGCCTCTGTATCTTCAATCGTTCTATTAAAAATACTAGATGCAAGAACAATCCCATTAATTTTTAAGGAATCTGGTACATATTGATGTTTTGCACCAGCATCAGAAGTTGTCAGTATCAGTTGATCAATAATCGGATTAGACACTGCTCCTGAAAGTGGATACCGTACATTTACTTCCCAATTGATAATCAAGTAATCATAGGTGAATGTATTATCTGCTGGATCGCGTGTAACCAATTTGCCATCTTTATAGTAATCAATACCAGTAATTCTTTTATTCATTTCACCAGATTTATTTAAAATTTCTTGCAAACCATCATTCTTTTGATCATTTTTTCCATTTGCGGTCATGTTAGCAATATTAGTAACACTTGCTGGATTACCAACTGCAGCTCCAATCAGCTTCGTCACCACTTTAATTCGATAACTATCAGTTGAACCTGTCAAATTCTTGATTACCCAAATAACATTATTTGCCCCGCCAGGTGTTTGTGTATAATGTTCGGGTGTACCTAATAAAGTCCAAGATGAAGAACCTTTTGCTTGTTTTTCAATCGTTGCACGCACAAATGTTTGATTACTACCAAAAACATCCTCAACTGTTAAATCAAACAAACCAGCATTTTTCCCATTAACAATAATCTCCCAAGTCGCTTCTTGGGTATCTGGATTATAATTTGTCGCTTTTTTCGTCAGTGATGAAGTTTCTTTTTCAGTCGGATTCACTGTATAAGTTCCCCCACCAACATCAGACGCATCAATAATAACTGGCTTATCCACATCAATAAACTTTAAATCCCCTTCAATCGTAAAGGTTCCATTAATATAATTGGCACTGCTAAAAACATTATCCGTATTCACGAATGTCAAAGTAATCGTTCGTGCAGCTGGATCGACGGTGTAGGTTCCAATTTTGGTGTTGGATGAATTTGACCCGATTTTAGCTAATAAATCCCCGGTTTCAGCTTTTAAGATAATGGATGTCGGGATATTATTGATGACAAAATTATCACCCGTACCAACATTTTCCGATGGATTCATATAATAAGTGAATTGCAAACGAACTTTTGTGCCATCTGCTAAACTTTCACCACCAACCAAATTATTCCAACTGCCTCCTAAATTGTATTGAAAGCTGACCAATTTATTACTTGTTTCTCCTCCTGCTCCACTAAAAATCCCTGGTTTAATAGCAGTGTTGTTTGTACTATAGTGAATACTATTTACTTCCCCCACACTAGATACTAAACTTTGTAAACCAACAAATAATAATATCGGTAAGAATAAACAAAGAAACATGGTTATTCTTTTTCTAGAAATGGTTTTTACATATCTTGAAATCATTTGAAGCACCTCCCCTAATTTTTCACAATTTCCCTTATAGCACCATAATATAACCTATTCTAGTAGCAGACAATTTAAACCCTAAGAAATGCCGAAATATGACAATTATTTTAAATTAAATGACAATAACTAAACAAAAAAAGCGTGTACCTCATTTATTGTGAGGACACACTTCTTTTTTTAGTTATTCATTTAGCTCATCTACAAAACGTTTGGTGATTTCTTGAGGACGAGTAATCGCACCACCCACAACAACCGCGTAACCGCCAAGCTCTAAAGAAATTCTCGCTTTTTTAGGTGTATCAATTTTCCCTTCAACAATCACCGGCGTTTTGAGCGTATTTAATGCCTGTTTTAAAAATTTAAAATAATCATCAGCAATATTCTTGCCTTTGGTTTCTTCTGTATAACCATAAAGCGTAGTACCGATAAAGTCAAAGCCTAATTTCTCTGCATTTTGCATATCTTCTACACTTGAACAATCAGCCATCAATAAAGTTTTTGGATATTCTTCACGGATAGTTTTGATAATTTGAGCCAAACTTTCATTGTTGGGTCTTGATCTTAATGTTGCATCCATCGCCACAATTTCAACTCCTGTAGCACAAACTTCACGCACTTCTTTCAGCGTTGGAGTGATGAATACTGGTGAGTCTGAATAAACATTTTTAATAATCCCAATAATCGGCAAGTTAACCGTTTCTTGAATTGCCTGTATATCCACTACTGAATTTGCTCGAATACCAACTGCACCTGATTGCTGGGCAGCTAGTGCCATTTTTGACATGATGAATGAGGAATGTAATGGCTCGTTTTCTAAAGCTTGGCAAGAAACAATTAATCCATTTTTTATTTCTTTCATATTAATCTACCAAGCCAACGCGTTCAAAAATATCATCCACACGACTCAAATGATATGTGTAATCAAATGCAGCATCTAAATCTTCTTTTGTTAAAACAGACATAATTTTTTCATCTGCTTCTAGTAACGGTCTAAATTGCACTTGATTGTCCCAACTTTCAGCCGTCTTTGGTTGCACTAAATCATAAGCTTCTTCACGAGTCATGCCTTTTTCAATCATAGTCAGCATCACGTGTTGTGAGTAGATCAATCCAAAGGTCGCATCCATATTACGTTTCATATTCTCAGGAAAAACGGTTAAATTCTTTACGATATTGGCAAAACGATGCAACATATAATCAAGTAAAATCGTGGTGTCTGGTGTAATAATACGCTCGGCTGATGAATGCGAAATATCACGTTCATGCCACAATGAAACATTTTCAAATGCAGTAATCATATGACCACGAATCACACGAGCTAAACCACTCATATTTTCTGAACCAATTGGGTTACGTTTGTGTGGCATTGCTGAAGAACCTTTTTGACCTTTTGCGAAAAATTCTTCTACTTCACGAGTTTCACTTTTTTGTAACCCACGAATTTCCGTTGCCATGCGTTCAATTGAAGTTGCAATTAATGCTAGAGTTGAGAAGTATTCAGCATGTAAGTCTCTTGGTAAAACTTGGGTTGAGATTTCTTGAGGACGAATGCCTAGTTTTTCGCAGACATATTCTTCAACAAACGGTGGGATATTGGCAAATGTACCCACTGCCCCAGAGATTTTTCCAGCTTCAACGCCTTTTGCTGCTACTTCAAAACGTTCAATATTACGTTTCATTTCTGAGTACCAATGAGCTAATTTCAAACCAAATGTTGTCGGCTCAGCATGAACACCATGCGTGCGTCCCATCATGACTGTATATTTATGTTCCTTGGCTTTTTCACCAATGATGTTTGTAAAATTAACCAAACCCTCACGTAAAAGATCATTGGCTTGTTTAAATAAATAACCATAAGCTGTATCCACAACATCCGTTGAAGTTAAGCCATAATGTACCCATTTACGCTCTTCACCTAATGTTTCACTAACGGCACGAGTAAATGCAACGACATCATGTCTTGTTTCTTGTTCGATTTCTAAAATACGTTCAACAGTAAATGAAGCATTTTTTCTGATTTTTT
>JAITWV010000324.1 GCA_031285105.1 Streptococcaceae bacterium
AAAATACCTAGCTAGTTTGGTATTTTAAAGTCGCTTGTAATTGTTCAACATCTAACTCTTGAAAAGTCTCAACGTTTAACGATTGAAAATCCTTTGTTTGCGTAAACGGTAGCTTTTTAGCTTTTAACGTACTTTAGACTAAAGATTTAAAATCTGTTGGCTTTCCTAATTTAATAGAAAGAGCAACAATCTCCTCAAGTGCTTTATTAGCATCGAGCAACATATCTTTTTTCTGCATTTCACTATCTTCTTGAATATATAAATCAAGACCGATACCAAAATGTGCGATTGCTTTAGTTAAACCTCTGCGAATAGCGATGTTAATATCATCCTGCGTAATTTCCGTACCGTTCCAAGCGTGAACAGGATAGTGTTCTTCGTGTGCGATGTAGCCATTTGTTACTTCAACACGCATGAATTTCGTTCCGAAGATTTCAGTTGGTGTACTACGATAATTTGCATTAGGATACTTCTCTTTCAGCATTTTCCAAGCCTTAGCCCATGAAATATAGCTTAAGTTCATACCGTTTTCTAGCAAGCGATAATTAATATCGTTTGGGTCAGTCGGTGTGAACTCGAAATTTAGTACGTTAGTTGCATTTGTATCTGGAATAAATTTTGAATGATCGTTCATGTTCTTTTCCTCTTTTCGTTTATTAGTCTAAATAGTCAAATAAGATATTTGCGTTTTCGGCATTGTCTCCGTGAAAGTCCCAAGCTTTATCACGAGCATCGTAATAAAGTTCGTGATAAACATGAGCCAATTTGTTCGTTTCTTCGTTACCATATAAAAGATTGCAGTACAGGTTTAAAACTAGCACCAACTCTTTTACAAAATCAACATCAGATAACCACTCATTGATTGCACGTTTATAGGTATCACGGACTGCGTACTCGCCAAAGCGATTAGCAATAGCGAAATCACGCCCGAATGAAGTCTCTAAATCTTCTCCTCGTGGTGTGCGAACCACGATAGCATTTATATTAGACATAGTGTTTTTCCTCTTTTTCTTTAATTTCTGTCAATAAATCATTCAATGAAAGCATCTCACTGACATACTGATAATCTACATAATCAGAACCTGCCTTAAAATCGGCATCCTCTTTATCAAGGAAGTACAATTCTTTTTCTTGATTGAGTGGAAGTGGTTCAACAGTGAGAATATCAGTTGCATGGTTTACCAAAACAAAGTGCTTAATCTGAGCGTAATCGCCACCAGTGTCGGCATCACGAATACCGTAACGATGTACTCCGTTAGGAATTTCATCGGTGTGTACTCGGTCCATAGTATCTAGTACCTTAATAATCTTTCCAGTTGGAAAGATTAAATGAAGGACTTGATAAGCTTTGTCTAGGTTCAGTTTATTTTTTGACATATTTTTTCCTCTTTTTCTTTATCAGATGTTGTTTACGAAATTTAAAAATTCGATTCCAACCCAAAGCAACGTAGAATATTTCATGAGTTTATAAAAGAAGTAATTAAGTTTTCCTCCATAAAGTTCATAAACTGCCTTTGCTAACACTGTGAATGATGCAAAAAGCAAAAACATTGCAAATACATATAATACTGTCATGATAATTTCCTCTTTTCTTTTAATTAATGATTTTTAAGTAGTACGAAAGTAGCTTGGTTTTTCCATATCAAGACCAAACGTTAAGCCCATAGGAGAAACGTTGTGGTAAGTTCCAGTGTTTAAACGTTTGAAATACACATTGCTGTGCGAAACAAGTAAAACCTGAATTTCCTCGTCTTGATTTAAGACAAGCCCTCCAATATGCAAACGTTGACCTGCAACTTTGTAATAATATTCTTCTTTCAACTTTTCCATTCTTCTTCTCCTAAGCGATTACATGAGTAAGCTCAACGATTTTTACAAAGATGTAAATAACTGTTGCGGATGAAAATACAACCGACATCGCACGGTCAAAACGTGTGCCAGTTTCGTTGGCAGCCACCTTAAAAGCGACAGCAAGTAGAATAAAAATAATAGAAGTTGCGAATGCGAATAAAATATCAATCATGTTAATTTCCTCTTTTCTTTGATTTATAAAAAACAAAAAAGACAGTCTAGCAAAATCTAGTATCTGTCTTTAAATGTCTTTTTTTTACTTCATGAATAATTATTAGAATGGTAAGTCATCGTCTGGGATGTCGATTGGGGCATCTCCACCAGAGAAGAATTGTTCATCATTCGGTGGGAAGTTGCCTTGATTAGACTGTCCTGATTGGTTGAAATTACCATTATTGTTAGATTGCGAAGTATTTCCAGCACTGGAATTTTGTGAGCTTGACCCTACAAAGTTAAAGTGATCTGAAACAACGCCCCACCCATATTCCGTTTGACCGTTTTTTTGGTAGCTAAACGTTTCTACACGACCTGCTAGACTAATTTGAGAACCTTTTTTAAGGTACTTTTCAGCAGTTTCTGCTGAGTTACCCCAAATAGTTACTGGTAAAAAGTCAGCATCATATTTGCCTGTTTGCTGATTTTTAAATTGGCGATTTACTGCCAAAACAAATTTAGCAAAGGGTTTGTTGTTTTGTGTGTAAGTTAAAACTGGGTCTTTCGTCAATCGTCCTACTAAAGTAATGTTATTCATTTGTTTTTCCTCTTTTTCTTTTAATTTATTAGTTATTATGAAAGTTGTTAGTATTCCAACAACTTAATCAATTTATTTAATTTGTCTGAAATCTCGTCTTGTTCCTGACGGTTAGATGCCGAAAATTCGACAATTTCAATGACTACACCTTTCAGTGTAGTTAAATCTTCAATAGTTTTAGCCGATTTTACATCTTCTAAAACCTGATTAATATCTTTTGATAACATATTATTGTTCTCCTATTCTTTATATTATATATCTAGGTCAAGCAGACAATGCGTACATTGCCTTTTTCCCATATACTCCACGTTCAATATCGTATTCAGCACCTGCTAAAACTTCTTGAATTTCAACAAGTTCTTTCTCAATCTGACTTTCGACTTCCAATGCTTGTTTAATCAATTCCATTTGAATGAATTTCATTGTTTTAAAATCGTTAAAACGACTTAGTAAAATATCAATGACTTCATCAAAATAGAAAGCTACACGGATAATCTCAGTGAGAGATTGATAAAAGTAGTGTTCAGAACGGTTCATATTCATAACTCGTCTGACAATAAGATCACGAAATTCAAAACTATTAAAGTCCTCGTTTTCGCCAGCAGAAAAGACAATTTGCTTGTCCTTTCTGCTGTATAATCTTCTTGAATAAAACGGATGCTCAACTACTAAGGTCTTTTGATTAGTGTATAAAACTCCAACTTTTACACCATTTTCAAGTGTGATAACATCGTTTTCTACTTTTCTGATTTTAATATGCAGTTCATAATCGTGTTTATTCTTTGTTTTTTTCATCGAAACACTCCTTTTCTACAAGCGATTAAGTTGATAACTTAATTCTTGTTCTTTCGCACGGATGTCATCTCTCAAGAAAGAAAGTGTGTTACGCATTTCTTCATCTTGATACTTGTTGTTAGTTGCATTATAGCGACTTTCAACATAGTACAATGATGATTTCATGTTAGACACTTCCCCTTGTAGACGTTGTAACGCAGATTTGTTTTTGCGAGTGGTTAAAACCTCGTCAATAATTTCTATGTTAATCTTCATCCATTTGTCTCTAAAAGCAGTTACTTCGTTGTGTGAGTTTGTGTTTGTCATTTTGTTTTTCCTCCTTGAATTACAGTTAGTTGATTAATCGTTTGTTTTTCAGGTGTGTAGTAGCTGTTTATATCGCCTTTTGAGACGATAAACGACAACCTAGCAATGTGATACAGCATTGACGGTGCAACCAAAAGTGTTAAAACTTTTAAATCCACCTCACTTGCCACAAAAGTAGCAAGTGCAGTGAGAAAAGCAGTCAATAAAAGGAAAAATAATGATCCAAAATATTCTCTTTTCCATTTTTTCATAAGTTTAGACCTCTGTTATATAAATTGGTTTTACAATCTCATAAAGTTCTTTCGTAACACGACTTAAAAGCGTGTGCGTTGCTTCTTCATAAGTTTTTCGATTGTCTCCGTCTACATCATTTGCTGATTGTAGATAAATGAAACTTTCATTCAAATCAACGTGTAATTCATTAGTGAATTTCACAAGAGCCTTGACAGCATCAACATATTTAGCGAATTCCATTGCTGGAATTTCGAGTACGTCATCTTGAGCTGCACCATATTTCTTTAAGAGTTCTGTGTAGTTGTTTTTTTCTTCTGTTTTCATGTCTTTTCTCCTATTTGTTATCTAAAAATGATGCGTCAACAATATCAAAAATCGTTTTATAGCCCGACTTTTTATCACTTTTATCAGGAGTATATCCTTTTGTGATAAAAGCGTGTTTATCTTTTAGTTCTTGAGCTAATTTATAAAGTCGAGCTGTTTCATTTCCTTCGACTGCAAAACCATCTATACGAACTTCTTCTTCTTCGCCACCACCGACAGAAAATGTAACGAAACCTTTATACAAAGTGTCTCCACTATTAGTTTCAATTTTTTCTAAGCGTGTCGAATGAATAAGTGCAGTGAGTTGAAAGGCTGAATTATAGCCTTTTCTTTCAACTTCATAAAGTTTCGCATGATACTCACGTAAAAACTCAAGCACTGGTTTACCAGTAAGCATTGATGCCTTCGCAAGTTCCTCGGCAGTCCACGGATATTTAGATTTGTCTAGCGTAAAAGTTTTAGCCATGATAATTGTCCTCTTTTTCTTTTTATTTATTAGTTATTGTGATTGTTGATAGCTAATTACATCAAGCAACGTTGCTATCATGATACGTTTCCATAAACGCCTTGAATAATTCGATATGACCGTCATTAAGATAATCAATGAGGTGGTCTTGGATGCCACTGACTATGAGAATACGTTCTCCACAAGCAATTTCCGTACCGTGAACAAGTTCAGGATAAAGAGTAGCTAAGTAATCGGCAACATCCTTCGAGCTTAAAACTAAGGCTGTTTCGGGTTTGACTGCATTATCAACAGTAAAACTTAAATACGCATACTTCTTTCCAGACATCGAATAGACTTTGAGGTTTGTTTCTTTGGCAATCAGGTTTCCCTGTTCGTCATTGGCAACCTGCTGTCTTTTCTCAATCTGTAAAGGGCGTTCGTACTTATCTTGAGACGAACTCATTGTGATAATAGTGCTGTCGAGCAATGTTTCTTTGGTTAGATTTAACATAGTAAATCTCCTTTCTCTGTTGCCTAAAAAAAGCAAACAAAAAAAGACCTTCTAAAAAACATTGCGTGTAATTCACAATATACTTTTAAAATAGTCTTTTATTCTTTGGTTTTAATTAGGTTTTTTTCTTTTATTTATAAAAACACAAATGCAAAATAAACCCTAGCCTCATAAGTGCCAGTAGTCAGTTTTTCAAATGTGGAATTATTGTAGCTAGTCTTTTCTTCTTATCCCGCAATCGCACCAATCCATATACTTTCGGACGACCCGATTTCATGTGATTGCATACCGTTTTAGCCCACTTGGGATTACAAGGCGATGCAGTTGATTTTAATAGTCCTTTTCTAACGTTTACCAGCAAATTAATGAGGTCGCACGGATAAAACCCCAGTTGCATCGTTGAAATCTCGGTCGGTTATCAGTTATGCCGAGTTCATCCACAGTTACCTGTTTAATGCTCCAGCCACCATGCTGGCATATACACATATCACGCTGTGTATAGTAGTAGTCGATTGCAACCAAGCTCCTCAATCTAATTAATCATAAAAATCTGCGTGGATCAATTAAATCTAACCTGTCGTACAAGTTATGCTACTTCGAGAAAACGAAAATGGAAAAAATTCCAACGTCTAACTGTTTCATAGGTTAGATCCGATAAATCTCTAAGGTTTACTTTTAATAAAAAAGTCTGC
>JAITWV010000330.1 GCA_031285105.1 Streptococcaceae bacterium
GAAAAAAGAAGCACATGTTAAAGCAGCCAAACGCAGAAATTATCTAAGCAAAATGCAAGAAGAAATTCAAGCGCAATTATTTGAAATCGAAGAAGAACACCCATCACTCTTAGGTTCAGCACGTAAAAAAGACAAAGAACCATCAAAAATTGGCTTAATCTTCTTTGTCGTCTGTTTGGTTTTAGCAAGTGTGAGCGTTACTTTATTACCAGCCCCAGTAAACTTCATTACGTCAATCATTATTATAGCAATTGGAACAGCAGTAGCTTATTTAGTGGGTGTTAATAATCGCAAAAACTTTTTATCCACTGTTCGCACACGTTGGGATGAGTTGGCAAATGAACTAGAAGAAGTGGAACAAGAATTAGAACAAATCAACTCATTAATCGGTGAGCCAGTTGAAGAAGAAGTCAAACCAGACTTAGCGCAAGAAGAAATCATCGAAGTAAATACCAACATCCAATCAAGTCGCGATTTCATCCAAGAATTGTATTATGAAAAGCAAGAAATGCTGTATGCGAAACATCGCTTTGAACAAGATACCTCGTTAGATGATTTGTACCAACAAAAAGAAAAATTAGCTGGTCAAATCAGACAATTATTATTAGAATACGCAACGAAGAAAACCAAAGCACGCTTTATTGACAAGCTTTTAGGTAATTTAAGTCAAAATGAATTGCCAGATTTACTCGAAAAAGCCTCGCAAATTTTAAATATTTTAACTAATTCAGAGCACAAACGTATTTTGGTCGATGAGCAAGGTTTCTTAATTGAAAACAAAATTGGTGAAAAATTACCAACTGTTTCTCTTTCAACCGCAACGAAAGACCAATTAATATTGAGTATTCGTCTAGCTTACTTGATGATTGGTGAAAAACGCATGAGTCCTGTTGTATTAGATGATGGTTGGTTACATTATGACACCAAACGCAAGCGCCAATTGTTGCAGTTATTTAAGGATTTTGGCAGATTCAACCAGATTATTATCTTTACCAGTGATATTGTGATGAAGCAACTTTTTGAAAAAGAAAACATGGAAATTACACTTTTATAAGTAGGTGATGTAAGTGAAAAAATTAAACGAAGTAAGCATTGATGAAGTTTTTGAAACATTTGTCCTCATCAAAGAAATGAATTTACGCACATCAAAAGTAGGAAAAAAATATCAACAATTTAAATTTCGCGATGAAGCAATGGAGTTAAATGGCTTTTTATGGGATACCAATGATTATACAATCACCAATTTTGTTCCAGGAACGGTTGTGCATATTCAAGCCAAAAAAGAACTATACCAAGGAATGCCACAACTGAACCAAATTCGTTTACGTTTACCAAATGAAGATGAGCCAAGTAATCCAACTGATTTTGAAAAACAGCCAAGTATGAATGCCAAACAAATGGAAGAAGAAATTTCAAAGTTTCTATTTAAAATTGAAAAAGCCAATTGGCAACGAATTACAAGAAAATTAGTGGATACGTACCGCGAACAATTTTTTGAATATCCAGCAGCTAAAACGAATCATCATAATTTTACAGGTGGTTTAGCCTTTCATACGATTACCATGCTACATTTAGCAGAAAAAATTATTGAAATTTATCCCCAGGTAAATGCTTCATTGTTGTATGCAGGGATTATCCTTCATGATTTAGGAAAAGTCATTGAGCTAACTGGTCCAATCAACACACAATACACATTGGCTGGAAACCTTTTAGGACATATTGCGATTATGGATGAAGAAATTATCAAAGCCGCTCGTGATTTAAAAATAGAAGATACTAAAGAAGAAGTCATCGTTTTAAGGCATTTGATTTTATCACATCATGGGCAACTTGAATTTGGATCACCTGTAGTACCAAAAATCTTGGAAGCTGAAATCTTACACCAGATTGATAATTTCGATGCGAAAATGATGATGATGTTGTCTAATCTAGAACAAATTGCTCCAGGTGAAGTAACGCCACGAGTGATGGGATTAGAAGGTCGAAATTTTTATAAACCAAACTATTAATGAAAGAAGGGGCGATTTTTGCCTCTTTTTTTAGATAAATTTCAAATATTAGGTACTAACACTTATCTTTATTAAAGAAAAGTTGTATTATAGTAGTGAACATGATTTTTGGGGGTGAATTAAATGTTATCACTTTATTATTCTCCAAGTTGTACAAGTTGTCGAAAAGCTAAGGCCTGGTTAGAAGAACATGATATTGCTTATGACGGGCGAAATATCTTTGCCACACCATTAGACGAAGAAGAATTGAGAAGACTTTTGACTTTAACAGAAAATGGTACAGAAGATTTAATCAGTGAACGCTCTAAGGTATATAAACAATTAGATGTGGATTTTGAAGACTTACCGATTAGTGAATTATTACAATTGGTTCGTGACAATCCAAGTTTACTAAGAAGACCGATTATCACTGATGACAAACGCTTATTGATTGGCTTCAACGAAGAAGAAATTCGGGCATTTTTACCAAGAAGCATCAAACGTATGGAACAAATGGATGCACGAATGAGAGCAGGTTTTTAAAAAAGGCTTACGGGATTTAACTTCCCTATAAGCCTCTTTTTTTATGCTAAAATTTACGTCCGCCTCCAGAAAAGCCACCGCCTCCACCGCCAGAACTTCCACCACTATTTGTATTACGCGGAATGCGGCGAGTTGTAACAAATGAATTGGTTAAGGTATCTTGACGAGAGGTTAAATGAATGGAACCATTTTCTCTAAAAGGATATTTCCAAGTACCAAGTTTTAGCTGATATTTGGAAACAGTGACGACGACAAAGATAATTGGAATAATCAATGCCACAATGAAAGCAATGAGAATATTCATAGGTTGTAAAGAACGCTGAAAGGTAATCTCCCCAGTTGCAGGGTTAATAGTATAATCGCGATTACCTGGAACGCCTTGTTCAAAATACTTTTCTACTTCGCTAAAGAAACTACTTGCCCCACCTTGAAAATCACTATTGGATAATTTGGGTTGCACGACATCAAGTATACTTTGCACTCTAGAATCAGTGATGTAAATATGCATATTGCCCGTTGCTCTAATATAGACATCGCGGTTGGTAATATCAATTAATAAAGCTATCCCATTATTATCTGGTCCAACTTTTTGTCTTAAATAGTCTCGCACAAAATTTTCTGGTGTTTCGCTATTTCCATTTGTTGTAACAATATAAATTCCTGCTTTTGTTTTTTGCGCTAATTGATTTGCCTGTTGTTCAAGAGTTGTAGTATCACTAAATAATCCTGCATTGTCCTCAATTCCACCAGTTGCACCGTGAGTGATAGTTGGTAAAAAGAACAAAATACTCAACAAAAAGGTCATTAAAATTTTCTTTTTCATCATGATAAAAACCACCCCACAATCACACCAATGATTAAAGCTAGCGCAAAAATAATTGCCCCTGTTGTTGCTAATTTTTGTTTAGAAACAGGCAAAATTCCTGCTACTTTTCCAGTTTGACCGTTC
>JAITWV010000363.1 GCA_031285105.1 Streptococcaceae bacterium
TTAGAAAACCCCTAGCCGATTAAGCAATGAAAGATTTTGAAAAGCGCCTTTCTTTTCAAAATCTTTGCTTGCGTCCCACCACAGCAGCCACCACCACCTGAACACCAGACCGCAGCCCATATACGAAAACTCGTAAATGAAGAACGCCTTAAAGTCCTACTCATTTCACAAACTTCAAATCAATTACGATGTACTAAAGTGAGTGCTTTCTTAACTATTAATCGCAACCAACATTATTAGCCAAATGAGCCATTTCTTTTTAATTGTCCTCACCTTGCATTTCAGTTATATTTAAGCTGAATATGATATCTTACACAAAAAAGGGGAATGGATAATGTTAAAGATACTAATAATAGAAGACGATTGGCAAATTTCCGATTCGATCAAAGAATTTTTCGCAGGATTTGCTGAAATTACACAAGTTTTTGATGGTTTAGAAGGGCAATTTGAGGCATTAAGTAATATTTATGATTTAATTATTTTAGATTGGATGTTGCCTCAAAAAAGCGGCATTGAAATTTTGCAACGCATTCATGAAGAAAGAAGCTCGATTCCGGTTATAATGTTGACGGCAAAAGATGATATTGAAGACAAGATGAAAGGTTTTAAATATGGTGCAGATGATTATTTAACCAAACCTTTTTATCTGGAAGAATTAAAGATGCGTGCGAGTATTTTATTGAAACATTCAGGTGCTTTACAAAGTGAAAATTCGATTGCTTATGGCGAAATTATGGTTGAATTTGATGATCAAAGTGTAAGTAATAATGGTGAGAAGTTAGAAATTTTGGGTAAAGAATTTGATTTATTGGTGTATTTACTGCAAAATCAAGGCGTCATTTTAACCAAAGAACAAATTTTTGACCGTATCTGGGGATTTGACTCACAAACAGCGATTACGGTAGTTGAAGTGTATATGAGTAAATTGCGGAAAAATCTGAAAGGGACAAGTTTAGATGGCAATATTCAAACACTAAGAAATGTTGGGTATCTCGTGAAAAAGGAAGTGAAGTAGGTGAATAAAGATCTGACGAATAAGCAAATGCGCGTATTTTTTATAAGAAATTCGGTAGCATTCGCCATGATTTTCCTAGCACTAGGTATCATTATTATGGCGTTTTTAAATCAGACTTCTTATCAGGATGTGGATAATCAATTAAAGCGAATTACTTCTTCACCAATGTTTGTCATTGCGCAAAACACAGATGGTAGTGTGATGATTATGCCTCAAGGTGGTATGGGGATGGGGAATCATTCCAATTTTTCTGACAATCAAGCAGGAAGTGGGCAACTGGGCTTTGCGACGAATATTATTTTTTGGACAAGCAATCACAAAATGCTGACTGATACACAAACTTCAAGGCAAATTAGTGCAAGTGATATTGATTTTGGGAATTTACGAGAAAATACCATTCAAGATTTCTCCTTTCAAAGTCCATTTGGAGAGACCATGTATTTTCGCTCTTTAATGGTGCCATTTCGGACCAATGCAGACTCGACGATTGCTTATATGCAAGTCATCTCAAACGTCAATCAAATCCGTGATTCCGTTTCCGCTTTTCAAAAATTAGTGATTTGGAGCATGATTGTCTTTTGGTTGCTTTCATTATTCGTGAGCTTTTTTCTAGCCCAAAAGGCCATTACGCCATTAATTTTAGCTTGGAAAAAACAACAAGAGTTTGTCGAAAATGCTTCACATGAATTACGCACCCCACTAGCGATCATTCAAAATAAATTGGAGCTACTCTTTTTAAAACCAGGCGAAACCATTATGGATAATTCCGAGCCGATTGCAGACTCTTTGGGCGAAATTAGGCGCTTGAGAAATTTGACGAGTGATTTATTGACCCTTGCTCGACGAGACGGAATGCAAATCGAAGTCAAAAATGAAAAAATGAATTTGGCTGAATTTATCACCAAACTTACGAATGATTACGCTGATTTGGCATTGTTAGATGAAAAAATACTAACCTATGATGCAAAAAATAGTGAAAAAGAAATTCAAATGGATCCAAAACTCTTGCAGCAGCTGTTAGTTATCTTGATGGATAATGCGATTAAATATACAGAAAATGGCGATGAGATTATGGTTTCTAGTGAAATTTTGAAAAATGAAATTGAGTTGAAAATCAAAGATACCGGCTTAGGAATTGATGATGAGAAGAAGAAGGTCATTTTTGAAAGATTTACACGAGTAGATGGTTCTAGAAATAAGTCTACGGGTGGCTTTGGATTAGGGTTGTCGATTGCCAAACAGATTGTTGAGCAGATGAACGGCAAGATTGAGGTAGCGGATAATTTTCCGAAAGGCTCAATTTTTATTGTTCGTTTACCTAGAATTTAAATTAAAAATCGTCGAAACTCTAGCAATAAAAATAGAATTTCGACGATTTTTAATTATGTATTTTTTAAACATTCCATCTCTTCAAATTCGGAAAGACAGCCATAATACGCTCACGAGCCACATCATCGCTTTCGCCTTCACCTTTCCAAAATGGAATATTATCAATGATTGCTTCTTCTAGATTTTGTTCTTTTGTAAATGCACCACTTTGAAAACAATACACACAATAGTCTTCACAGGCATGACCATTTTCATTTGTCCCGAATTTTTCATTTGTATCCATTGGCATAAAACAAGATTGACAGTTTGCTACTTTTTCCATAATATTTTCTCCTCGTTTTTACAAA
>JAITWV010000114.1 GCA_031285105.1 Streptococcaceae bacterium
TGCCCCTGCTATTGGAAAGTTCCTCCGGAAAGCCTACCTGGTCAGTGTGAAAATAAGCTAATAGACACGTAAGGTAGTATCCTATTGGGAATTGAATTTTGCTTAAAGCGTTAAGTTCCAATTCAAGCATATTATTTGGCGGGAAAATCACCCGACAATCGGGCATATAACAAGATACAAGACTTGTCCGTCACCCTAGAATCTCGATTTCAACAGACTAGTCTGATCACACGATCTCGCTTAGTTGTAGCTATCAATGCTAGGAAACAAACAAAGTACTGTCAAACGTACATCACTTGGCGTTGCTTAACTGCACCAACCAATACGTCTGAACTAAGATGATCAGGCTGACTAGCGCTACCCTCAAGCAATAACAACTTTAACGAATATATACGCAAATGGATAGTAGTTTTTGAAGAATTTTATAAACACTTCTAATAAGTAAAATTCAACAGAAAATCTTATTCTTCTATATCCTCAGCTGGCTCACGAATGGAAAAAATCGTTCCTAAATCTTTTTTTTCTTTTATTAAGTCGGCCACAACTTCTTCCAACATGTTCATCGACATTTCTTTTAAAATAACAAGCCCCATAACCCACAAATAAGATCCATTAAGAGCTTCACCAGCCAATTTATCTTTTTTCATAATATTTTCAAGACCTCTTAACGTAAATGCATTTCCATAATATTTTTTATTTTCATGAAATACATAAAATTCTATATCGTCATATCGAGAATCGAATGGGCACCAAATTTCGATATCAAAACCATTACCGTGTAAAATCATACTATATTCTCCTTTATCAATAAGTTTTAAATCTGCATTAAATAATAAATTACTCTAAATTTATTAATTTGAAAAACTTTAAGCATAACCAATTGATTTAATTAAAAATCGAAGTTCCATAGAGCATTTTTAGTCAAACATAAAAATTAATTAAAGTTTATATATAGTAGATTAATAATTAATATATTCGAATATTCTTAATTCAAGAGTATTGGGGTTAGGGCAGAGCTATTGGCAGAAAAATTTCATTTAAATTTTTGTAGTCTTGTATTAAGTCAGCTACTGATCTTTCTAACATTTCTATTGATATTTCTTTTAAAATAATAAGTCCTAACCCACCAAAGTAAGCTCCATTAATGCATTTGCCAGTTGATTCATTTTGTTTCATATTTTTTTTAATTCCTTCTAACGTAAGTGCAAATCCATAATATGTTTTTCCATTGTGAAGTAGGTGAAATTTTATATCTTCACTTTGAGTATTAACCTCATGCAAAATTTCAATTTCAAAACCAATGCTATATACAATCATGCTACACCTCGATTTCTATCAACTCGTAAACTTAAGATCGTCTTGGATTATAAATTAATTTATAAGATTAATTACAATACCTTTGAATTAAAAATGTTTGAACATATTAACTGTTAATCTACTATATATAAAGTTTAATTAATTTTGATAATTCATCAAATCGCATTACATGCACACTAAAACTAAAAATGAATGTTTTCTTGTATTTTCCGATAGGCTAATTTTATATTAAATTATATATTCCTCTGTGCTAAAGCAAGGCTTGTAGTCTACGCGACACATTGGTAGATGTAATCTTAGCTTGTCAGAACCTAGATTACCTGCTGCTAGAGCTATGCTTACAGCGTTACGCTGCACAATTGCAGCATGAATAGTAATTTTTGGACAATTTTATAAACATTTCTAATAAGTGAAGTTCGATAAAAAATCTTATTCTTCTACATCCCATCTGGTTCACAAATAGAAAAAATCGTTCCTAAATCTTTCTTTTCTTTTATTAAGTCTACTACAACTTTTTCCAACATATCCATTGATATTTCTTTTAAAATAATAAGCCCTATAATCCACAAATAAGATCCATTAAGAGCTTTGCCAGTCAATTTATCTTTGTTCATAATTTTTTCAAGACCTTCTAACGTAAATGCATTTCCATAATATTGTTTATTTTCATGAAATACATAAAATTCTATATCGTCATATCGAGGATCGAATGGGAATGGGTGCCAAATTTCGATATCAAAACCATCACTATATAAAATCATACTATATTTTCCTTTATCAATAAATTTTAAATTTTCATTAAATAATAAATTACTCTCAATTTATTAAAATGATAATTTAATTTGTTGTACATGAGTATCCTTAAATAATTGTTTTTAACTCTAAACACATTTTTTCTTATTTTATACAATTATGTTGCTATAAAATAAAATTTAAAACAAAATAATGTTTTCTCTTTTAAGAAATAATTCGATCATCCTGTATTTTTTGTCTAAAAGTTTTCTACATAAATGATCGGTAAAATTTGTTATTATTTAATTTTAATTAAAAATTGCTAATTAATCCGAAAAATTCAATTATATATATACTGTGGTTGATCATAAAAATACTTATATAAAATATTTTGCTTCTACTTATTTAGATTCAAGGCCAAAACAACTGTCTCAAACAATTATATTTTCTTAGAAGTAAGTGCAACCTTAAATAGCAAAAAACATATTAAATAATAATTTATTACATCCTTAAAATATTATTAAAAATCTCGTAGAATATCCTAATTCTGAGGACAGTAGAAAAACAATAAACCATTTTGTATGAGTGATTGCAGATATTTATCTCATGAGCTTCTCTCTTTTCAAAAGAGCGATAACTGCGTCTTGATTACGTTTTGAGGAGTAACCAATAATTGTTACTATATTCCCTTTAACCTGGGTATAAAGACGTGCTCCTTTTTCAGTTCGAAATTCTATAATTCCATCAAAAGCATTGGTATGAGAACCAGGATTCATGTTGCCAGCGCTAATTCTTTTAATCATTTCAT
This sequence comes from Streptococcaceae bacterium, assembly GCA_031285105.1. Lineage (GTDB taxonomy): Bacteria > Bacillota > Bacilli > Lactobacillales > Streptococcaceae > JAITWV01. The sequence goes on from JAITWV010000114.1 coordinate 2,858, forward strand.
TTATTTCATCACTATGTCTTTGAGAAAGCTTGCGCGCCTCTCTCAACAAGCCGGGATATTGTTTTACTACGCTTACTATTGTCTTTGGACATACTTCCCATCCCCACGGATCGATCCAACTAATAGGGTTAGGTGAATAAATGCTAAGATTGATTCCACCCTCTAATCCAATCGGATCAGACGAAATAAACCGGCCTATGTCAGGATCATAATAGCGGAACGTATTATAATGCAGCCCTGTGTCACGGTCTATCTAAATATTGCCCCTGAAAACGTAAATTTTGTTGGCGTTGCTCTCCGGTTGGAATATCCCCTCTTTCTGATTCAAAGACACGGTCGCCTTTTAAATCAGTAATGTCCCAACTCTCAG
>JAITWV010000165.1 GCA_031285105.1 Streptococcaceae bacterium
AGCCGAAAATTCTTAAATGGTTCATAAGTATTTAAATGCTTTTAGATTTCTAGTTTTAAAAACCTATAATCATTTAAATTAATATAACCGCACCGAGAGTTTTCGCATTTGGACGGAGGACTGGCTCGAGGCGTGTGGCAGCAGTGGCACTAGAGGAATCGGCGTAGCGTGGGCTTTTCTTAGCAGTTTACTGCTTAGAAAACCCCTAGCCGATTAAGGAATGAGCTTTTTTGAAAAGTGCTTCTCTTTTCAAAAAAGCTGCTTCCGTCTCGCCACAGCAGCCCCACCGTCGAGCCAGTCCGCAGCCCAAATGCGAAAACTCGTAAATGAAGAAAGCCTTAACGTCTTACCCATTTCACAAACTTCAAATCAATTACGCTGTACTAAGGTAACAATCAACGAAAGGGCAACTACTCACTAAAGACAGTCACCCTTTTGTAAATTACTTATTCAAAACCTTACTTAAATAATAACCCGTATAACTTTCTTTGACTTTAGCAATCTTTTCAGGAGTTCCAGTAGCCAAAATCGTTCCACCACCTTCTCCTCCTTCTGGTCCTAAGTCAATCACATGATCAGCACACTTAATCACATCTAAATTATGCTCAATCACTAAAACAGTATTACCTGCTTCAACTAGACGATTTAAGACACCGAGTAATCTTGAAATATCATCAATATGCAAGCCTGTTGTTGGTTCGTCTAGAATATACAAACTCTTACCATTAGAAATACGATGCAACTCACTGGCTAACTTCATCCTTTGTGCTTCTCCACCTGAAAGGGTTGTGGCTGGTTGTCCTAAAGTTACATAACCTAAACCAACGTCCACAATCGTCTGTAATTTGCGAGAGATTTTTGGAATGTGTTGGAAAAATTCTAGTGAGTCATTAATGGTCATTTCTAAGATTTCAGAGATATTTTTTCCTTTATAATGCACCTCAAGTGTTTCTGAATTGTAACGTTTCCCATGACAGACTTCACATGGAACGTAAACGTCTGGTAGGAAGTTCATTTCGATTTTAATAATCCCATCGCCACGGCAAGACTCACAACGACCACCTTTGACGTTAAATGAGAAACGTCCTTTTTGATAACCACGTACTTTTGCTTCATTCGTTTGGGCAAAGAGTCCTCGAATGTCATCAAAAACGGAAGTATAAGTGGCTGGGTTCGAGCGTGGTGTGCGTCCAATGGGGCTTTGGTCGATATCAATTAGTTTTTCAATTGTTTCAAAACCAGTAAGCTTCTTGTATTTGCCGGGTTTAGCACTATTGTTGTTTAATTTTTGAGCAAGCGCACGTTTTAAAATTTGATTGATTAACGTTGACTTACCTGAACCTGAAACACCTGTCACTGCAGTGAATGTCCCTAATGGAATATCAACGCTCACATTTTTCAAATTGTTTTCACTTGCTCCTGTTAAGCGCAGTTTGTTGCCGTTGCCTTTTTTGCGTGTGGTTGGTACGGGAATCGCTTTTTTGCCTGATAAATATTGACCTGTTAAGGAGTTTGGATTATCAGCAACTTCTTGAGGGGTTCCGTAAGCAACAATTTGTCCACCCGCCTCACCTGCACCTGGTCCAACGTCAATCAAATAATCACTTGCCCACATAGTATCATCATCATGTTCGACAATAATTAAGGTATTGCCTAAATCACGCATTTTTTTCAATGAGTCAATTAAGCGGTCATTGTCGCGTTGATGTAGACCAATAGACGGTTCATCTAAAATATAAAGAACGCCTGAAAGGTTTGAACCAATTTGCGTTGCTAAACGAATACGCTGCGCTTCTCCACCTGATAATGTGCCAGCTGCTCGTGATAAATTCAGATAATCCAAGCCGACATTTTTCAAAAACGTTAAGCGATCACGAACTTCTTTGACGATTGGTTGCGCAATAATTGCTTCTTTTTCACTCATCGGAATCGTTTCAAAAAAGTCTAACGCATGAGTAACCGCTAAATCACTAATTTGTGAAATATCTTTTTGATTGACCTTCACACTTAATGCTTGTGGACTTAAACGTTTGCCATGACAAGTCCCACAAGTTAACTCAGTCATATATTTACGCATCGAATCACGAATAAAGTCTGAGCTGGTTTCCATAAAACGACGGTTAATATTATTCATCACGCCTTCAAAAACCACATCACGATTCGTTAAACCAAAGCCACCCATATAAGTGAAATGAAATTTCTTATCTGTACCATAAAGCAATAAATCTTTTTCTTTTTTGGTAAATTTGTTCCATGGTTTATCCAAATCAAATTTCAAAACGGCACTGGCTTGTTCCATCATCGCAAAATAATACTCACTGGATGAAGCACTCCAAGGTAAAATTGCCCCTTCACGTAAAGTCAAACTGGTGTCAGGAATAATTAAATCTAAGTCGACTGCTAATTTAACCCCTAAACCATCACAATCTGAGCAAGCGCCAAATGGTGAGTTAAATGAAAACAAACGAGGCTGCAAATCACCGACTGTAAAGCCACAAATCGGACAAGAAAAATGCTCACTAAACACAAGTTCTTCTTGACCCGTCACATCAATTAAAACATACCCATTGGCAAGTCTCGTCGCTGCTTCAACCGAGTCAAACAAACGAGAACGAATGCCTGATTTGACAACGATTCGGTCAATGACAATCGCAATTGAATGTGATTTATTTTTGTCTAACTCAGGTACTTCACTAATATCCATCACTTCGCCATTGACGCGCACACGCACATAACCTTCACGTTGAACCAACTCAAAGACCTTTTTATGTTGCCCTTTTTTACCCGTCACAATCGGTGCTAAAATTTGAATGCGCGTTTTTTCTTCCATTTCAAGTACGCGGTCAACAATTTGCTCGACACTTTGACTAGAAATTTCCGTGCCATCATTTGGACAAATCGGATGCCCCACTCTTGCATATAACAAACGTAAGTAATCATTAATCTCAGTAACCGTCCCAACTGTCGAGCGTGGATTACGACTGGTTGTCTTTTGGTCAATTGAAATCGCTGGTGAAAGTCCGTCAATAGAGTCGACATCTGGTTTATCCATTTGCCCTAAAAATTGTCTTGCATAAGCAGATAAACTTTCGACATATCTTCGTTGCCCTTCAGCGTATAACGTATCAAAAGCTAAAGAAGATTTTCCTGAACCTGAAAGCCCAGTAATCACGACCATTTTATCTCTAGGAATGGTGACATCGATATTTTTTAAATTGTGTGCTCTTGCTCCGTGGATGACAATTTTATCGTTTGCCATAAAGATTCCTCCGTTTAGTTTTATTTATATCATATTACATCATTATAGCATTCATTCATAATAAAAAACATAC
>JAITWV010000186.1 GCA_031285105.1 Streptococcaceae bacterium
TGAAAAGTTATGGAACCGGTCCGGCTACAGCAAGGTAAACCACCCTAAGCGCAGAGCCAAGCCAGCCGAAAATTCGCAGTTTATAATTCACAAACTTCTCTTTTTACAATCTAAAATCACTTACGCTGTACTAAAGAGAAAGTCACAATAACTAACACTATTCGGTTTTTAACCCCTTTTCCTCCAAAAAAATCCCCCTAGGTAAATGACTTCAAATACCATGGTAAAAAAATGTGTTTACCATGGTATTTGAAGTCATTTACCATTGTAAAAAAAATTCTACCTAAGGGCCCAAAAAAGAAGAACATTCTACCATAAATAGAATTTCTTCTTTCGTGTTTTATTGCATTTCATCCACCGATAAATTAAAAAAAGTCTCGGAGAAATTTTAATCATTCCGTCGATGAATTGACTGTAAAAGCTATGATTAAAACAAGGTCGTTCATCATCTGATTTTTAAGTGATGATGTTCGTATTTATAATCGAGTGCAAACTTAAAATTGAATCAATATTATTACTAATTGCGCGAATCCAAAATAAGTGAAGTTCTTATAACAAACCACGCTCACGATACCATCTATCTGGCATCCAAACCCAATGACGATTTGATTTTTCCAATAAATCAAATGCTTCTTGAGGCCCCATTGTTCCAGCCTCATATTTTGGTACAGGCTGTTCATCGTTATCCCAAGCTTCGCGAATGACATCCACTAATTCCCAAGAGCGAGCGACTTCTTTCCAATGTGAAAAGTTTGTTGCATCTCCTTCTAATGTATCTAAAATCAAACGTTCATAGGCTTCTGGAGAATTACCAGCAAATTGAGCGTCATGGCGATAATCTAATTTTAAAGGTTCAATCGCAAAATTATGTCCGACTTCTTTGCCATTTAATGTTAATGAAAATCCTTCAGTTGGTTGAATGTAAATGGTTAAAACATTGTCTTGAAGTTTTTCAGATGTGCCTTGTCCAAACATATCATAAGGTGTTTGTTTAAAGACAACATTAATACGAGTGCCTTTTTCGGTCAAACGTTTGCCGGTGCGTACATAAAAAGGAACGCCATGCCATCTAAAATTATCAATAAAAAATTTACCCGCAACAAAGGTTTCGACCTTAGAATCTGGTGCAATATTTGGCTCATCCGTGTAAGCTACAAATGTATCATTACCCAAATGTCCGTTGGTGTATTGTCCACGAATAAAGTTTTCTTTGGCTTCTTCTAAGCTATATTGGCGAACAGCGCGCAAGGCTTTGATTTTTTCTGCTCGAATGTCTTCTTCGGTAAATTTTGTCGGAGGTTCCATCGCTAATAATGAAAGAACTTGTAAAATATGATTTTGAACCATGTCTTTTAATGCACCACTCGTTTCATAATAGCCGCCACGATCTTCAACCCCTAAACTTTCAGCAAAGGTAATCTGGATATTGTCAATGTGATTGCTATTCCATAAAGACTCAAACATTTGATTGGCAAAACGGATGGCAGAAACATTTTGAATCATTTCTTTGCCTAAATAATGATCAATTCTAAAGATATCTTGTTCTGGAAAAACTTCTTGGAGTTCGTCATTTAATTTTGCAGCGGTATCAAAACTTGTTCCAAATGGCTTTTCGATAATTACTCGCTCAAAGCCTTGACCAGTTAAGATTCCTTGTGATTTCAGATGTTTAGAAATCATGCCAAAAAATTGAGGAGCCATTGCTAGATAAAAAACTTGATTGCCTTTAATTTGATATTTTTCTTGTAGTTTATCGCCCAATTCTTTTAAATTCACATAATGCTGCGTATCCTGCACGTCATGTGATTGATAATAAAAATGAGAAGCAAATTCTTTGGCCTCTTGAATAGTAGCATCAATATCTTTAATCGAATCTAAGACAACTTCTTGATAATAATCATCACTCCAAGGTCTTCTAGCCGTACCAATGACTGCAAAATTTTCGTGAAGTTCTCCTTTTTGGAACAAATGAAACAGTGATGGATATAGTTTTCTTTTGGCTAAGTCCCCTGTTGCCCCGAATATGGTAAATAAGACTTTTTTTTGGCTCACGTTGTATAGTCTCCTTCGCTATTTATTTTATCCCTAGTTTATCAAATTTTGCTTGATTTCACCATGAAAAGAGAGCTTTCATTTACTTGAGGTTAAAAGTAAAGTAAAATGAACCTAATAATATGGAAATTTGGAGGATACTTTATGCAAGGTATTTTTATTACAATAGAAGGTCCAGATGGTGCGGGGAAAACATCTGTCTTGCGAGAAATTATGCCAAGATTGCAATTTGCAGCCAACAGGGAATTTGTTGTCACTAGAGAACCAGGTGGCAGTGAAATTGCAGAACAAATTCGTGAGATTATTTTGGATGTTAACAATACGGCGATGGATGAGCGAACAGAAGCGTTATTATATGCTGCAGCTCGTCGTCAACATTTGATAGAAAAAGTCATACCAGCTTTAAAACGTGGAGCGATTGTGATTGCTGATCGTTACGTGGATAGTTCAGTTGCTTATCAAGGAGCAGGTCGTAAACTTGGAATGGATGCGGTTTATGATTTGAACCAATTTGCAACAGAAGGCTTAGAACCTGATTTTACCCTTTATTTAGATGTAGATAGTGAAGTTGGTTTAGAGCGTATTCGGTTTAATCGTGCCAATGAAATAAACCGTTTAGATATGGACGAGATTAGTTTTCACCAACGTGTGCGCCATGGGTATTTAAAGTTGTTGCAAAATTTCCCAAACCGCATTCACCGCATTGATGCCCGTCATCATTTAACGCAAGTAGCAGATGAGTCATTTGGGGCAATTATTGATAGATTTCCAGAAATATTTAATCGTATTTAATTTTGAAGGGGGATTTTTTGATGAAAATGATTATGGCAATTATTCAAGACAAAGATGCCAACCGTTTAAGTAATATTTTAATTGATAACAATGTACGTGCAACGAAGCTTTCATCAACAGGAGGCTTTTTGAAATCAGGCAATGCGACGTTCATTATTGGGGTAGAAGACCATCGAGTGGAAGAAGTGATTGAACTAATCAAAGTTGCATCAAAAGCTCGGACAGAATATATTACTTCGCCGTTAACTATGGATATGTCAGTTGATGCTCAATTTGCTTATCCAATCGAAGTGGAAGTTGGTGGAGCGACGATTTTCGTTTTACCAGTTGAAGGGTTTTATCACTTCTAATGAATACATGGCAAGAAAAACAACCGATACTTTATGATTTATTAGGAAAAGTATTAAAAAAAGAACGTTTGGCCCATGCGTATTTATTTGATGGAGCAAATGGATTAGGAAAAAAAGAAGCAGCAATTTGGCTTGTTCAATCATGCTTTTGTACTCAAAAAAATGAGGGCAAACCTTGTGGAATATGCAATAGTTGCTTGCGTGTTTTCAATCATGAACACCCAGATGTTTATTTTATTGAACCTGAAACAAGCGTTATTAAGGTAGAACAAATTCGTGCCCTTCAAGAAGAATTTTCCAAAAGTTCAATGGAAGGTGGCTATAAAGCATTTGTGATTTTTGAAGCGGATAAGTTAAATATTTCATCAGGCAATAGTTTGTTGAAGTTTTTAGAAGAACCCAATCCCAAAACACTAGCCATTTTAACTACAACCAATCAAGCAAAAATATTACCAACCATTCTTTCAAGAGTACAAACATTTACATTGCATCCTTTGGGCAAAGAACAGTTAGCACAAGAATTAATCAAACAAAATATAGCCAAAACGCTAGCAATTGATTTAGCTGAATTGTCAAATAATATAGAAGAATTAATTGAAAAAGCAGGCGATGAATTATTTTTTGAACGTCGAAAAAGTATTTATAAGTTATTTGAATATATGCGTAATGCTGACTTAAATGCCTTTATCTATGTGCAAAAAAGCATAATGAAACATCTTAATCACAAAGATATTAAAGATGAGCAAAAAAGAAAAATTCAAAATGAAACACTCGACTTGCTCCAAGTTTTATGCCAAAGAGAAATGAAAAACTCATTTGCTACTATTAATGCTAGTCAAAATTATGCTAAAATGAGTGATGAGATTATCAAAGCTAGATTAAAATTAGCAAGTAATGTCAGTTTCCAAAATACATTAGAACAATTAACGCTCAAATGTATCCAATTATTTAAAATAAAGAGGTGACCAGATGAAAGTGATTGGTGTCAGATTTAAAACAAGTGCCAATCTTCATTATTACGATACACAAGACCAAGAATTTCAACTAGGTGAATATGTCATTGGCGAAACACCCGGTGGCGTGCAATTAGGCGAAGTGATTTGGGTAAAAGAGAATTACGAATCACCCAATATGCCGACAAGTACTATTGAACGTCGCGCAAATTCAGATGATCTTTTAATAGAAAAAGAAAACATGGAACTAGCGAAAGAAGCTAAAAAAATCGTTCAGGAGAAAATTAAAGAGCACAATTTAGATATGCAATTAGTCAATGTTGAATATGCTTTTGATCGTAGTAAGGTTGTCTTTAATTTCACTTCAGATGGTTATGTGGACTTTCGTGAGTTAGTCAAAGATATGGCTGGATACTTTAAAACACGCATTGAGTTACGTCAAATTGGTGTACGCGATGAAGCTAAGATTTTAGGTGGAATCGGACCATGTGGACGCCCTCTTTGTTGTACAAGTTTCTTAGGTGACTTTATGCCTGTTTCGATTAAAATGGCCAAAGATCAAGGATTATCATTAAACCCAATTAAAATTTCAGGTTTATGTGGACGTTTGATGTGCTGCTTGAAATATGAACAAGATGAGTATGAATTAGCCAAAAAAGAAATGCCCGATTGGGGAACATTTGTTGAAACGCCAGATGGGCCAGGACGCGTGGAAGGAATCAATCTTTTGTCACGTATTGTAAAAGTGAAATTAAAAGGTAGGGAAACTTACTTGGAATATGCGGCAAGTGAAGTGAGTGTTGTACCTAAGAAGTAAAGAATGATTTTTAGTTGAATACGCTCTATTTAATTGTGCTTTACTAAATAAAAAATAAGACTGTGAATAATTTCCAGTCTTATTTACTACACATAAAGGATAAAACCATGGATAAAAGAACTTTATATGATGGACTAGACTCCCTTGAAGAAGTGTTATCAAATTCTTTGAGAACAATCTCATTAATGAAAAAAAATATTAAATCCTTAATCGAAAAAAATAATACACTAGAGCTAGAAAATACAAGACTTCGTGAGCGGTTAGATACTTTTGAAACAGGTAAAGAAAATGCTCAAAAAGCAGTAGCAGTAGAAGTAGATGATTCATCGACTTTACAGATGCTTGAAGAATTGTATCATGATGGTTTTCACGTTTGTCATCCATTTTACGGACAAAGGCGTGAAAATGATGAACCATGTGCTTGGTGTTCAGATTTTTGGGCACAAATCAATGAGGATAAATAAATGAATACACAAAAAAGTTTTGATAAACTTCAACCTTTTGGCACGCTTTTTTTAGTTCCAACACCGATTGGCAACTTACAAGATATGACATTTCGTGCAATTGATACATTGAAAGATGTGGATTTTATTGCTTCAGAAGATACAAGAAATACACAAAAGCTTTTGAATCATTTTGAAATCTCTAAAAAACAAATTTCTTTTCATGAACATAATTATAAAGAGCGTATTCCACAATTTTTGCGTGATTTGAAAAATGGTTTATCAATTGCACAAGTTTCTGATGCTGGAATGCCTTCAATTAGTGATCCAGGCCATGAATTGGTACTAGCTGCAATCGAAGAAAACATAGCGGTTGTTTCTTTACCTGGAGCTTCTGCTGGTGTAACTGCATTGATTTCATCAGGGATTTCTCCTCAACCATTTGCTTTTTATGGCTTTTTACCAAGAAAAAAAAAGGAACAAATAGCATTTTTAGATGAGTTGAAAGAACAAAGAGAAAGCCAAATTTTTTATGAATCTCCTTATCGAATTAAAGATACAATCGAAACTTTGGGTGAAGTTTATGGTTTTGAGCGAAAAGTAACAATAGCTCGTGAGTTAACGAAATTACATGAAGAATATCTTCGAGGAACAATTGATGAAATCCATACTTATTTGCAAGAAACAACGTTAAAAGGTGAAATTTGCTTTATTGTTGAAGGATTTTCAGGTGAGAAAACGCAAAAAGATGAATCGTGGCAAGATTTAGGAGTTGTTGAGCATGTTCAATTATTGATTGATAATGGCTTTAAAAGTAAGGACGCAATCAAAGAGGTCTCTTTACTGCGTGGAATAAAAAAACAAGAAGTATATCGACAATTTCATATTGAATAAGGTGTTCGAGGGCGAGACAAAACCCTTAATACGTTAGAAACTCACGAACGTTCGAGCGCAAACCTAAGCTTTTTAATGGTTTCCCCAAAAAATCCATCTTTGATGATGAATTTTTTGGGGGTTTCTTCTTTTGACGCTCGCAAACAGAACTAAGCAATCCTTTTTGTCTAGTCTAGTTATTTTATTTGTTCTAAAATTCACAAAAAAGATATAAGGGGATGCCTGAAAGTCAGGGGAGGAGACTTTCAGGCAATTGGGAGAAATGTTAAAATTTTGCTTCAAAACACTGAATAGGGAGTTTCAGCTGAAGCGAACTAGTAATCAATTTTAAGTTAAGGACAATAACTCCTTAATACATGTGTATAATAATACGATATAACACATTTGTCAGATATTATTGCATGGAAACAACTATAAATAGATAAAATAACATCTGTAAAAGCTATTATACCAAACTTCATAGCATGATTTCAATCATTTCTTTAAAAAAGAAAAAAAAGAATTTGACTAGCTATTTTAAAAAATCGGCTTTATAATTGAATTATCATTTTTAATATAGCATAATAAAGCCAAGGAAACAAAGAAAATAACTAGATGAAGGAGGTGTTCTAAATGAAATTGAAAACAGCGCAACAAAAATTGTCGATTATTATTAAAGTATTTGTTATTAGTTTTCTTATTTTTGTGTCGATTTACCTTCCATTTGTCCAAACATTGCATCCATATATTCGTTTAATTTATCTTACAGCCATTATTCCAATTACAATGAGTGTGGGCAGTGGGTTTTTATGTAAAATCAGAGTTGGTCCTATTTTTTTAATTTATGTTATCACCTTTAGTGCTTTGCATTATTTTATGTTTCACGGTCATTTAGCTTATAGTGAACTTATCTGGATTGCTTGTTGGATTGTTGTACCATCTTTTAGTAGTTGGGGAATTGTCATGTGTACATGGACGGGGCATCCTAATCAGGTGAAAAGCGCACTTAGAGAATCAAAAAGAGAAATCAATGATTATAACACAACTGAGCAATTATTAATATTTGAAAATTATGCTTATAATAACGTAGAAGAAGTAACGTTAGTGGAAGAAACATATGATATTGACTACATGGATTTTACGGAAGAATTATATAAAAATAACAACGCCTAAAAAAGATGGAATGTTTGCTAAAATGAAGCATTTCATCTTTTTTTCCTTTTTTATTTATTAAACTAAAAGAAAAGGAGGGCAAGAGATGGAAAAATTTGAAGATTATATCCCGTTGGTTTTGCATTTACGCACAATTTTACAGTTTACGCTATTAGAAGATGAAGATTTTTTTCAAGAAGCACGTATTACATTTGAAAAAAGTAAGGAAAGTTATGAAGGAAAGGTTAGTTTTGGTTCCTATTTTAAGAAAGTTTTGAAGAATCGTTTGATACAGATTATTCGACATGAAAATGCGAAAAAACGCCAAGGAAATTTACAAACGGTTTCATTTGAAGAGTATTTTTCAGTTGACGAGCGGCAAGCGCAATATAGTGATACTACGTTTGAAAAAGAATTTTTAACTTATGCTGACTTGGATGAATTATGGAGTAGGTTTACCTCGCAAGAAGCAAGTATTTTTGAAGAATATTTGAATGACAAACATCGAACTTTCAATAGTTTATCAAAAACTGAAAAACAACATATCTATAATGTTAAAAAGAAGATGCGAGAGTTCCTAAAGGGAAATTAATCACAAATATTACGCTATTGAAAAGAACGTAACATTATGGTAAAATACCACGAGAGGTGAAATGAATGCCAACAACATTAACTACTATTAAAGAAGAGTTGAAAAATAAACTTGGATCAAGTATTCAAGTAATCGCACAAACTGGTCGTAAACGTCAAGTTGAGCGTAAAGGGATTCTTTCAGAGGTCTATCCAAGCGTGTTTATCGTCGACTTGGATCAAGAATCAAATGCTTTTGAACGTGTAAGTTATTCTTATAGCGATGTTTTAACAAAAGCTGTTGAGATTAACTTTTTAGATGAAGCTGTATAAAGACTTGAAGAAGCTTGGGAGATGATATTCTTCTGAGCTTTTTGTATTAGGTGGTACATTAATTATGGAAATTAGAGAAAAAGCTCCTGCTAAGATTAATTTGGGGCTAGATACGTTGTATAAACGTGAAGATGGCTTTCATGAGTTAGAAATGATTATGACGAGTATTGACTTGAGTGATCATATTACGGTGAGTAGCCTTGATGAAAAAAAGATTCAATTAACAACTAATATCGCATTTTTACCAACAGACAAAAGAAATCATGTGTATCAAGCAGCACAAAAGTTGATGAATGAGTTTAATATTCAAATAGGTGTCAAAATACATATCGAAAAAACAATTCCTGTTTCAGCTGGTTTAGCTGGCGGTTCAAGTGATTGTGCGGCAACTTTACGGGCATTAAATAAATTATGGAAATTAAATTTATCATTGGATGAATTAGCAAATATCGGTTCTCAAATCGGTTCAGATGTTCCTTATTGCATCTACGGCAACACTTCATTGGTCACAGGACGTGGAGAAATTATTCAACCAATTAAAGATATGCCAAGTTGTTATGTGATTTTAGTCAAACCCAATCAAAGTGTTTCAACGCCAACAATTTTTAAAGCGTTAAACGTTCAAGAAGCACATCACCCAAATATTGCAGCATTAAAATGGGCGATTGAAACGAATAATTATCAAGAGATGACAAAACACATGGGAAATTCATTGGAAGAGGTGACTGTTCAACGCATTCCAAAAATTGCTCGTATTAAAGACGCTATGATGAAATTTGGTGCTGATGTTGCATTAATGAGTGGTAGTGGACCAACTGTTTTTTGTTTAGTTAAACAAGAAAAAAGAGCGCAAAGAATCTTTAATGCCTTAAAAGGATTTAATGAAGAAGTCTATTTAGTTAGAACGATTAGAGGAAAAAATGAATAATAATTGAAAACAGCATGAAATAATTGCTGTTTTTTTCATAAAAAAGCTTGTCAGTCAAAAAGAAGATTGATATACTTGGTAATGCGCAAATCGGAAACGATACGATTTGTAATTATACATATAAGGGGTATCAAAGAAATGTTTAAAAAATTAGTCGGTGTATTATTATTATTTAGCGCATTAATAACACTAAGCGCGTGTGGTTCACAAAATGCTTCAAGTGAAGAAGAAGGATTAAAGGTTATCACAACTTTTTTTCCAATGTATGATTTTACTAGAAATATCGTAGGTGACGCAGGAACAGTTACTATGATGATTCCAGCTGGTACTGAAGCGCATGATTATGAACCATCTGCTCGTGATATGGCAAATATTGAAAGTGCGAATGTGTTTGTTTACAGTTCGCCTGAAATGGAAACATGGGTGAAAAGTGCGTTAAATACGGTCAATACAGATACAAATAATGTAAAAATTATCAAAGCTTCACAAGGAATTGAATTAATGGATGGTGATGGTGCTTGCTTAGATAAGAGTCATGACCATTCAAAGGATACAAAATCTGATACTCATAGTTACGAAAAAGATACAAAAGAAACAAGTAAAACCGATAGCTCTGCTCATTCAAAAGACACACATTCTTCTGTAAAAGATGAGACTAGTTATGAAGAAAGTCACGGTCATTCACACTCACATGAATACGATCCACACGTTTGGTTATCACCTAAATTGGCAATCAAGCAAGTTGAGACGATTCGTGATGGTTTAATTGCTGCTTATCCACAAGCGGAAGATACGTTTAGAGAAAATGCGGCGGCTTATATTAAAAAATTAGAAGCTTTAGACCAAGAGTTTCATGATGCATTAAAAGGTGCTACTCAACGTGATTTCGTGACGCAACATGCTGCATTTGCTTATTTAGCTCGTGAATATGATTTACATCAAGTAGCGATTTCAGGGATTTCACCTGATCAAGAACCATCAGCTGCTCGTTTAGCGGAATTAAAACATTTTGTTAAAGATAACAATATCAAAATTATTTACTTTGAAGAAAATGCAAGTGATCGTGTAGCTCAAACTCTAGCAAAAGAAACGGGTGTTGAATTAGCAGTCTTAAATCCACTAGAAGGATTAACCCAAGAAAGAATTGATGCGGGTGAGGATTACATTTCTGTTATGAGAAGTAACTTACAAGCTTTGCTAAAAACGATTAATTAACATACAATAAAGGCATAACGAAATAGGAAGAAGGCGAAAATTATGCATTATATTGAAGTAACGGATATGACTTTTTATTACGATGAAGAGCCAGTGTTAGAAAATGTTTCTTATCATGTTGATCCGGGTGAATTTGTGATTTTGACGGGTGAAAATGGCGCAGCAAAATCAACGTTAATCAAGGCAACATTGGGACTTTTAAAACCAACGAAAGGCACAATCATTGTTTCAAAAACGAATACGGAAGGAAGAAAATTACGTATTGGCTACATTCCTCAAACCGTTGCTTCCTTTAATGCAGGTTTTCCTTCAACTGTTTTAGAATTGGTTCGCTCAGGTCGTTACCCACGTGGGAAGTGGTTCAAACGACTAGATGAACATGATCACGCCCATGTCCAAAAAGCGCTTGAAGCTGTAGGCATGTGGGAGAGTCGTCACAAACGAATTGGTGATTTATCGGGTGGACAAAAACAACGAATTTCAATTGCCAGAATGTTTGTTTCAGACCCAGATTTGTATATTTTAGATGAACCAACAACAGGTATGGATGAAGAAAGTCGCAATGAATTTTATCGTTTAATGCAACACAATGCCCATGTTCACGGAAAAAGTGTGTTGATGATTACGCATGATGCGGAGGATTTATCGGATTATGTGGATCGTCATATTCGTTTAATTCGTAAAGAAGATAGTCCGTGGCGATGCTTTCATTTACACGCCGCAGCTATTCCTGGGAGTTCTTTGGAAGATGAGGTGAAAGAAAATGTTTGATATGCTAGCTTATGGTTTCATGCAACGAGCGTTTTTTGCGGCTTTAGGAATTTCAGTGATTGCTCCGATGCTAGGCGTGTTTTTGGTCATCCGTAGGCAAAGTTTATTAGCCGACACCCTTTCCCACGTTTCACTAGCTGGTGTTGCTTTTGGCTTGTTTTTTAACTTAAATCCTAATTTTACAACGATGCTGATTGTAATTATTGCAGCGATTATTTTGGAGTATTTGCGGATGGTTTATTCGACTTATTCGGAAATTTCTACTGCTATTTTGATGAGTGGTGGTTTAGCTTTGGCATTAATTTTGATGAGTTTGGGTAGTGGAACGAGCTCAATTAGTATCAATCAATATTTATTCGGGTCGATTATCACG
>JAITWV010000201.1 GCA_031285105.1 Streptococcaceae bacterium
ACGATTTTATACACGTCTCATTATATGGAAGAAGTAGAAGCAATTTCCTCTCGTGTGGCGATTATGGATGCAGGTCGTGTGATTGCTCAAGGAAGTGTGGATGAGTTAGTAGGAAGAATGGCACATGAAGATACGGTTCGTTTTACGGCACTTCAATCCACTCAAGCATTAATCGAAAACTTAGAAGCTGTTCATGGTGTGAAATCTGTAAATGTAAATGGCAATGCGTTTCAAGTGATTTCAAGTGCCAACTCAGGCAATATGAATCGCATTATGGAAATTGTCACTCAACATGGTGGCGCAACAACGTTTTCACAAGGCAGTTCAAACTTAGAAGATGTATTTTTAACCTTAACAGGTAAGAAACTTAGAGATAGTGAGGCATAGAATATGAGAGAGTCGACTTTAATTTTACAAACAACTTTAAAACGTTTATTTCGTGATAAGATTAGTTATTTAAGTATGTTACTTTTACCAATGGCGATTATTATTGTGAATATTATGATGGTTGAAAATTCGCAAGCCGCGCAACAATTAGGCGGAGTGGCAGCTTTTGCACCAGTGATTGCGATTTTAATCATTGTGATGTTTCAATATTTCGGTGGGGAGTACATGGCAATTTTCCTCGAGCAAGATTTTTCACAGGCAAGAAAATGGCGTTTGGCTTCGTTACCGGTAAGTAAGAACAATTTTATTTTCAGCAGTATCATCGCTTCGGTTATCTTTTCGCTGATTCAGTCGTTACTCATGATGATTGTGGCAACATTTGTTTACGATATTACATGGGGCAATGTCTTTGTTCAATTTGGTATCATGATTATTACATCAATCTTGGCTCAATTTATCTGGATGACGATTTACTTAATCACACTTGATAAGAAGAAAACATCAACTTTTGGTATGGTTTTCGTTTTTGCAACAACGTTTATGGGTGGTGGTTTAGGCTGGTATGGTGGTATGGGCTTTTTCCAAAGAGTTTTACAAATTCCAACGCCGTTTTATCTTTCAACTAGACTGATGTTTAATGTAGCAGATACTTCAATGCCCTTATTTGATCATTTTAACTCAGGTTTGTCATTTACTGCCCTATTCTTCTTATTGGTGGCGATGACGATTGTGATGGGTGGAGTTGTTGCTGTTTTAGGAAAAAGGAGAGAGGTAGTATGATTATTTTTAGATATTCGTTAAAGCGTAATTTAAAACAACCAATTGTCCTCATTTCAAACTTTGCCTTGCCAATTGCCTTGATGTTCATCTCAGGTTTTTGGCAAGAAGGAAATTGGTCAACTCTTCCATTTGGCGTTGGTGTTTTATCCATGATTTTGATGTTTACGGCATTTATTTTATCAAAAAATATTGAGCAAGATCGACTGGAAGGAACGATTACTCGATTTCAATTGGCGCCGATTACGAGTTTACAGTATTTGTGGCAAAATTTACTCGCTTCAATTGTGCCATTGTTTACATTAAACTTGATTGTTACAGGCTTAGGAATGGTCATGTACAATTGGTCGCTTGGCTTTTCGGTGTTACTTTTTGTAAGTTTGTCGATTTTTACTTCCTCATGTGTGGCATTGTCTTATGCTTGGAGTAACTTAATCCCCTCACAAGAAGCCTCACTTGCCGTCTTTTCAGTAGTTATGACCTTTGCTTCGATGTTGAGCGGTGCGTTAATGCCACTTGAGTATATGCCATTTCCATTAAACCGATTAGGTGCGATTTTTCCAAGTTTTTGGTTTATGCAAGGCTTGGGTTCATTAATTGAAGAGGGTGTCGGTGTTCAATTTTTCGTCGCAAATGGGATTGTTTTAGTCTTAACATTTATCTTCTTGTTATTAGGAGCAAAAAGAAAGAAATAGGAAACGAGATATGGAACGTTTAAAATGGGAAATTTGTTATTTAATTAATAAAATAATCGGATTCGGTTTGCTAATTGCCTTGTGGATTTTTCAAGGGCAATTGGCAGACCTATCGTTGTTTCATGGAAAAATTGAATTGAATAGTTACATCGACTTTTTGATGATTCTTTTGTTAATTGCCACCAGTATCATGCGATGGGGGACGGACAACTATCAATGGACTTATTTAATCGAAGTCGTGCCGTTTCTTCTTTTATTTTTAGCATGGGGCTGGTTAGTTTTGCCGTTTAGTCTTTTAGCGTTAATTTTGCCTGAGATTTATTTTAAAGTCTGGGCAAGTGAACGGCAAAAATTCTTCATTAATCGAGATCATCAAGCATCGAAATTTTATGAAATGGCGCATTTACAAGGCGATTTATTAGCATCACAAACGCAAATAGAACGAATGACCGCCGTTAGTGAGCGTGCAAGAATCTCAAGGGAAATTCATGACAACGCTGGACATGAAATTGTGGGTGCATTCATTTCCTTACAAGCGTTAAGGGATATTTTAACTAGTGAAGAAGACTTACTAGAAATGTATGATTTGTCATTAGAAAGACTAGATTCTGGTGTGAAAAAAATGCGTGATGTGGTACATAATATGGCGCCCATTCAAACGATTGGCATTGAAACATTGGAAAATATTATTGAAAAATATCCACTTGATGACATTCAATTTAGGAAATTTGGTGATATGACAAGTGTCCCGATTTATGTGTGGAACCTATTAGAATCGTTGATTAATGAGTCTTTAACCAATATCGCCAGACACGCGGACGCAAAACAAGTGAAAATCAATTTAGATGTGACGACCAGTATTGTGCGTTTACAAGTTGAAAATGATGGCAGCAAGAAAAAAGTCAAAGGAGACGGCATTGGTTTAAGGAATATGCGCCAACGAGCAACAGCAGTCGGTGGGAATTTGTCAATTGATGCCGGAGAAATATTTAGAGTCACGTGTGTTGTGCCGATGAATTAAAATGGAGGAAATATGGAAAAAATAAAATTAATACTAGTAGATGATGATTTATTAATACGAAAAAGCTTGGCGATGGTGTTCAAACGTGAGTCAGATATCGAAGTTTTAGGTGATGCTGCAGATGGCAATGAGGCACTAAGACTAATTGAAAAAGAAAAACCGACAATTGTCTTAATGGATATCAATATGCCTGGAGTAGACGGGATTGCGGCAACGAGATTAATTAAAGGGCAATTTCCTGATATCAAAATCTTGATGCTGACAACTTTTGCCGATAAAAGCAATATCCAACAAGCACTCGCAGCCGGTGCCGATGGTTATTTAGTCAAAACCGATAAGATTGTTGATTTGCCGATAAAACTAAGAGCCGCAACATTAGGCGTAGGTATTTTGGAACCACAAGTCTTAAATGCCTTAACCCAAAAAGAAAATGAAGCACTCAATCAACTCACACCAAGAGAGCGTGATATTACTAGATTAGTTGCTCAGGGAATGAAAAACAAAGAAATCGCCGGCACCTTATTTTTAAGTGAAGGAACCATTCGGAATAATTTAGTGGTGATTATGGAAAAAATGGGGGTGGAAAATCGTTCGCAGTTAGGATTAGCTTATTTTGAATAGGGGATAAATCAATGGAGTATTTAGAAATAACAGATATAAAAGAAAAATCAATGATAACTAACAAGATTTTGCGAAAGTTGCCTGAATGGTTTGGTGTTGAATCTTCAATTATTGAATATGTAAATGAAGTAACTCAAATGACTTTTTACGTTGCAGTTGATAAACAAGAAGCAATTGGTTTTATCGCTTTAAAACAACACAATGAAATCACCAGTGAAATTAATGTAATGGGGATTTTGTCTGAGTATCATCGACAAGGAATTGGTGCAAAATTGGTAGAAATGTGTGAGCAAAATCTGCAAAAAGGACAAGTTTTAACAGTTAAAACCCTAGCAGCTACTCATCCAGATAGGCATTATGCAAAAACAAGAAAATTTTATGAAAAGATGAATTTTGTGTCTTTAGAAGTATTTACGCAAATTTGGGGTGAAGAAAACCCTTGTTTGTTTTTGGCGAAATTTATTTAGGGGATTATTAGATTTTTAACGAAAGATATGCTATGTTTATTGATGTGAGTAAAACACTTTCTTGGCAGACTGGACTTTAATTAAGAAGGAAGGAATGCCAGAAGTGATTGTTTTCAATTGTTACGGGAATCCTACTTTCTTAGTGGAAAATAGGAGAATTTCATTTATGGAATCATCTGCTGTTTGGGAATTTTTGGGTAAATTTTCTCAATTAAGTCCCAAATTGGCAGTAGTTGGGGTAGTCGTAGTTGTCGTGTGTAAATCATTGACCAAAATACTAACAGCCCCGAAAGATTCAGCCATCAGCTTATTGATAACCAAACATTACGCTTGGAAATCTAAAAAGTTAGATGCTCAAAAGAAAAAATCGAATCCTTAATTGAGTAGGATTCGAACAAAAAAAACCGTCAACATTTTGCCAGACGACGGTTAGATCTAAAAAAATTTAGCCAGTCTGTCAAGAAACAAAACTCGCATGAAGAAGTCGTATTTGCCGTACGGCTTCTTTTTCATTTACAATTATATCTGTATTTAGCATTTATTTCAATATTTTTAAATATTCTTTCGCCCAAACGTCACAATCGAACCAACAATCAACCCCACAATCATACCCGCACCAATCATCAAAGCCGGTAAAAAATCATCAGGCTTACTACTTCCATTTAACAAAGTAACAGCTCCTGTAAGAG
>JAITWV010000296.1 GCA_031285105.1 Streptococcaceae bacterium
GTCTTAAATCGCACGTATCATCGTGAGCATTTAGCACATGAGATTATTAACCAAATTTTATCTGACTTAACACACGCCTTTCATTCTTACCTTAGACGTTTTCGTTTTCAAAAGCGGGATTTAGAGCGTGAATTAAGAAAGTCTGTTGAAAATGAATTGATTATTTCGATGATTGGGATGAATACGAGTTTAATTTACTTTGAAGATGCCTTGCAGAATAATCGAGAAGTGTTAGAAGAATTGATTGAGTATTTAAAAGACAAAAATCAAGATGGCTTTGCTGATCGTATTTATGATACTTTTGTCGAAACCGACCAGGCATTTTCTGAAACGCGTATTCAATTAAAGTTGCTAGAACATTTACGCGATTTATTTTCAAGTATTGTTTCCAATAACCTAAATACGATTATGAAAATTATGACGAGTGCAACGTTTGTATTAGGGATTCCAGCAGCAATAGCGGGCATTTATGGAATGAATGTACCAATTCCAGAGCAGACAAGTCGATTTGCGTTTTTTGGTATTTTATTTGGCACAGCGATTTTTTGTGGAATAGTTGTTTATGTATTGCGCAAGAAGAACATGTTGTAATAGTTTCGTTTTTCATGCAATACACTTTAGTAAAATATATTGCAAAAATACTTTATTCATGATAAGATGTCTAGGTTATTAACACAAAATAAACTATGATGGCTAAGCTTTCATGGCAAAGGAGATCTCAAAATGAAACAAGATATTCATCCAACTTACCAACCTGTAGTATTTATGGATACAACTACTGGATTCAAATTCTTATCAGGTTCAACTAGAAGCTCAAACGAAACTACTGAATGGGAAGATGGAAACACTTACCCAATGATCCGTGTTGAGATTACATCTGACTCTCATCCTTTCTACACAGGACGTCAAAAATTCCAACAAGCAGACGGACGTATCGCTCGTTTCGAGAAAAAATACGGCAAGAAATAATTTTTCTTACAGTCAAAAAACACCAGTCGACTTTTCGATTGGTGTTTTTTTCAATGACTTGTTAAAAGAAATAGCCAAAATAAAGACAAATAAACGCAATTCCCACAAAACAAATCCCTGCAGCAACTCTTTGATGTAATTTATAACGATGCGTATTACCAGGAATCGCCACGACAATCCCAATTAACGCTCCACCAATTGCGCCACCAACATGTCCCATCATATCAACACTTGGCATAAAGAGGTTCATAGCTAAATTTATGCCAATTAACATCATATATTGCCTAGATAATAATTGAATATATTTGTTTTCAGGAAAGAATAGTTTTAAAACCGCAAATCCTGCAAACATGCCAAAAAGAGACGTAGAAGCACCAGCTGAAACTGAACCACTGCTTAATGAAAAGGATAATATGTTTCCTAAAATACCACTTAGCAAATAAACGATTAAAAAGCGCACATGTCCATAAGCTTCTTCCATTAGTCTACCCATGAAATAAAGAGTGAACATATTCATTAGAAAATGCGTCCAACCGATATGTAAAAAGATTGGTGTAATAAATCGCCACCATTGCCCTGCACGAACTAAAGGCGCCCACATTGCTCCCATGCGAATTAACATCATGCCTGATTGTGAGTTGCCCCAACCGGTTAATGGTCCGATTACTTCCATATATAAAAAGACCAAAGTAGTCACAGCTAAAATGGCATAAACAGCCAGTGGTTCTTTCAAAAGTCGTTGTTTTTTATAATAGTTCACAAAGTTACTCCATTCGTAATTATTTTGTCTACTGGCTGATCGAAAATTTCTGGTTGCCAATTTGAGTTCAATTGAAAAGGAAAAGCTAAAGAAAGTGTTACTCCATGAAACTGTGCTAAATAAGCATCATAAAAACCTCCACCAAATCCAATGCGATACCCTTTTTGATGAAAAATTAGACCTGGAACAATCAATAAGTCAATTGAGTCAGGTGCGATTTTTTTTTCATTACCAATTGGTTCTAATAAGCCATACTTTGTTAGTTGTAGTGGCGCATTTTGTTCATATTGATAAAAATCCATTACAGGTTTCTTTTGAGTCTTTGGAATGACAATGGCTTTTCCTTCAGACCAAGCTTTTGTTATTATCGGCTTTGTATTGATTTCGATTTGTTGTGAGATTGTTAAACCAATTGTTTGAGCATTTTTCCATTCCGGTGAGGTAAATAGTTTTTGATGTAGCTTGTTTTCTAGCATTTGTTTAGCGGCTGGGTTTTCAGAAAGCTTTTGCAAATCAATGATTGTTTGTTTTCTTAATTTATCTTTTTTCATGTTTTTATTGTATCACAAAGCGCTTGAGTAGACTTCATCAAAAGTAAAATCGCCAGAGCTATCTTTTAATGATAGTTTCTGACGATTTCTTCTTATTTTCTTTTTTTGATATTATAAGCCACTTCGCTTACTTTATATAACAAAGGATTAATCGGTAAATTAAACTCACCAACAAATTCTTCAATACGGGGATTAAAGTTATTTTTAAACTGCAACAATCCATCATTTAGGCTATTTTCTAAACCACCCATATTAGAAGAAAGCGCGCCACGATTAAAAGTTTCTTGAATCGTTTCAAACCAAGTTAAATAAGCAGGCATATAGCGCTTGTAATTATCGTCTAAACCGGCATAAAGAATTTCACTCGTTTTACCAAAGACAATCGAAAGTGTTCCAGCAATCGTGACAATTTCGCCATTTTCTTCTAGTTTTTTACTTAATTCATTTACTTCACGAGTCAATGAAGTGCGCAATTCTTCAAGATTATGGCGTTTTTTGACTTGATTTTCTTTTAACTTAGCAAGTTGTGCTTCATTTTCATCAAAGCGTTTTTGGGTTGCTTCAAATAATTCTTTTAAATTCAATTGAGCAAGCATGATAAATGAGTCATCTGAATAGGTTTCTAGTAGTTTTTTATAATAATTACCAGCACCACCTGAGCGTAGTTTGACTTCTTTTCTTTCTTCGGTTAATTGCATCAAACGCACAAATTCTTCTAATAACTCTAAACCACCGATTTTTGTTTGAACTCCTTTATTACGAGCAGTACGCAACATTTGACGTGTCTTTTTGCTTAAAATCTCTTCTGAAAATTCTTCTTGATAAACATTTGCTTGAAAACGTGGCTGAATGGTGTCATGCATGTCTTGACTTAAACCTTGCCAAGTCGCTCCAGCATCTTCAATTTGAGCGATTTTCAGTGCAGCATTCGGATTAATTTTTTGCTCTTCATGCAAATGAAAATCACGATAATGAATGGTTGGGTCAATTTTGGCAAAGACAGCATTGTGTTTACGACCTAATTTTTTCAATTCTTTCATGAAAAAACGCACCAATTCTTTATTATTATAATCCATAATCGGTCCTCTAGGTGTATAAAGAAGTTTAAAACCTAAAGGTAGCGGACGCAATAAAACTAAGGCTGAAGCCACTAATTTTTCTTCATTATAAACACCAACCAATTCATGAACCCAATTGTCTTTAATTTTCGCCCATGAAGAAGATTGCAATAAATTACCTAATTCATGACTTTTAACAAACTTGTCATGTTCTTTGGCTAGAATGTTTCTTTTAAATATATACATATAAACCACCATAATTTTTTATTTAACCTCATTATGATACTCTGAAAGAATTTATTCATCAAGATTTTAGAAGAAATTTTAATCTTTTTCTTGGAAATTTGATTTTTTTGCGTATTTATATAATAGAAGGGTGAAACGAGCGTTTAGTCTTGAGTAAATTTCTCAAAGTTGAGGTTCTTCGCTTGCGAAGGTTCTCAGTTTTGAAAATTTACCTCAAGACTGCTCGATTGAACCTGGACTATAATAGGAGGGTGAAACGAGCGTTTACTCTTGATTACGAGGAGGGTAAAATTATGAATTGGATTCAAAGGAATAAAGTGTTACTAGTAGGAAATATTAGCATTTTATTATTGCTTATCGGCGGTGTTTGGTTTTTCAGTGACAATTCACAAAAGGCATCTGAGGAACAAGTAGATATTTTTCAGGCCAAGGAAGAAGAAGTTAGCACACAATCAACGGCTAGCAGTCAAATATATATTGATATTAAAGGGCAAGTTGCTAAACCGGGAATTTATGAAGGAAATGAGCAGATGCGGGTGAACGATATTATCAATTTAGCTGGTGGTTTTTTGGAGGGTGCAGATGCAAATAAAGTTAATTTATCACAAAAGTTGACAGATCAAATGGTCATTTTTGTCCCAGCAATTGGCGATGAGACACCTGAATTGGAAATATCAACCGAAACTGAAAATAATAAGAAAGAAAAAGGAAAAGTAAATATTAATACGGCTGATGAAAGTGAATTACAAACATTGAGCGGTATTGGGCAAAAAAAGGCACAAGATATTATTTCATATCGGCAGGAAAATGGCAGTTTTAAATCAATTGAGGAATTAAAAAATGTTTCTGGATTTGGTGAAAAGACAGTTGAAAAATTAGCTGATTTTATTACAGTGTAATGGTAAAGTATAATTAAAATTATTTATGAAGGTGGATGAGTAGATGACAATGGAAAATAAAACAATTGAAAGGATTCCATGGGACCAATATTTTATGGGACAAGCCAATCTTCTAGCATTAAGGAGCACTTGTAAGCGATTAGCCGTGGGTGCTTTAATCGTCAGAGATTCTCGGGTAATCGCTGGTGGATATAATGGATCAGTTAAAGGTGAAACACATTGTATTGACGAAGATTGCCTAGTAGTTGGTGGGCACTGTTTGCGAACAATTCACGCCGAAATGAATGCAATTTTACAATGTGCTAAATTTGGTGTTCCAACGCAAGGAGCAGAAATATATGTGACGCATTTTCCTTGTTTGTCTTGTATGAAGCAGATTTTACAAGCAGGGATTAAAAAAATTTACTATATGAAAGATTATAAAAACGATGAATATGCACTACATCTAGTCGAAGTGACAGGTACGCAAGTTGAGCAAGTTCGTTTGGAGAAACGGTATTTTGCGGATTTAGTCTTTGAATGAAAAAGTTAACGAATTTCCCTTTCATTTTTGTTGGTTTAATCACTTTTTCAACCTCAATTGTCGTTTTAAATTTTCAATTAGCAACTCTTCTTTTATATATAGTCAGCCTATTGAGAATTTTAACTACCAAAAACAAGTTAGTCATCACCATCTGTCTAGCTTGTTCTTTGGTAATTGGGCTGATTTGCGTTCATCAATTGCAGATTAGGCAAAAAAATAGAGCATTTGTTAAAAGTAATGAAATAATTAAGCAGGCTCAATTGAGGGTAGATGTAGACAGTATTAAAGTTTCTGGTGATTTTGTGACATTTACTGGCAAAATAGAACAAGGGCGAGTGTATGCTACTTATTCCTTGCAAACAAAAGAAGAACAAGATTATTTTCAAACGTTAACCACTGGAGGAAGATTCCTTATTTCAGGCGAACTTTCTTTGGGGCAACAAGCACGGAATTTCGGCAATTTCGATTTTCGAAACTACCTTAAAAATAATCAATATCTAGGTTCTTTAAAAGTCACAAATATTCATCAAATTTCACGAAATACCTCTTGGGACATTCAGCTTATCAGAAGAAAAATTCTCGTGCATATTGAAAAATCATTTCCTAGTCCTCTTAATCACTATATCTCAAGTTTATTATTCGGTTATCAATCAAAAGAATTTGATGAATCAAGAGAAATTTTTCAATCATTGGGACTGGTGCATTTATTTTCCTTATCAGGTATGCAAATTGGCTTTTTTTTGTTAGGCTTCAAGAAAATTTTACTTCGTATAGGTGTGACAAATGAAACAAGCTTTTGGTTTTTATGTATTTTTAGCGTTTTATATCTGGGATTAGCAGGCTTTTCCATTTCCGTATTTCGGGCAATTTTGACGAAAATGTTTGAACAAACGAATCGAAGGTTTTCATTAAGAATCTCGAATCAGTCTATTTTTGGCTTAGTCATTTTCATTTCTGTTATTTTTAGACCTTATTTATTTTTGACAACCTCAGGACAGCTTTCTTATGCGATGGCATTTTTAATTAATTTTTTAGGAACAGCTTGTCGAATGTATCCTAAAAAGTGGCAGGCGCTTATCTTTAGTGTCGGTTTATCACTTGGAATTTTACCACTTATTATTTGGCATTTTTATGAATGGAATCCTTTTTCAATTTTGTTTGGTGTGGTTTTTGTTCATTTATTTAAGAGAATTTTATTGCCACTTTTAACATATATACTTTTTATTCGTTTCATTTTACCGCTTAATTTTTTAAATGTTGGTTTCTTATTTTTTGAAAGAATACTAGAAGAAGTAGGTTCTGTTTTAGGTAATCATTGGACAACTGGTAAACCAACAAATTTGGGTATGTTTTTTTTGTTGATTGCAGTTGTTTATATGATTTATTTAGTGGAAAAAAAACAAATGAAGACAGTAGTTATTCCTATTTTTTGTCTTTTGCTAGTTATATTTTTTACGATAAAAAGACCAACAGGTGTAATAGCAATGGTTGATGTTGGACAAGGAGATAGCATTTTTATCCAAACCCCTTTTGCCAAAGAAACGACTTTAATTGATGTCGGTGGAAATATTTCATTTATGCCAAAAGAAAAATGGAGGCAAAAGAAACTAGGATCTAATGCAAGTAAGACGTTAATTCCATTTTTGAAAGCACGTGGAGTGAGAGTCGTTAATCATTTGTATTTAACTCATGCTGATTTTGATCATTATGGCGATGTATTGGAAGTAGCCAAAACGGTCAAAATCCAAAATGTTTATTTTCCACAAAAAGCACAAGAAAAGGAAAGTTTTAAAAAAGTATTAATGTTTATGCAAAAAAATGGTTCAAAATTACATCCATTACGAGCACCTAAAAAATTACATGAAGGTTATTTGCTATCTCCCATTTCACCAGTTGATGGACAAAATAATGATTCTTTAGTCATTTATCGTACATTTGGCAATCGCTCGTTTTTATTTGTTGGAGATGCTGAAAAAGAAGTAGAACATGAGATAGTTAAGCAATATCCAAGTTTGCAGATTGATATTTTAAAAGTTGGACATCATGGGAGTAAAACAAGCTCATCGCGTAAATTTATTGAGCAATTGCAACCTAAACTTGCTTTAATTAGCGCAGGTGTCAATAATCGATTTAAGCATCCAAGCCCTGAGACGATTGAATTATTTAAAGAAAAAGATATCCCAATTTTGAACACGGCTGATTATTCGATGGTTTATTTTATTATTTCTCCATTTACGAATAAACTATCTCCTCCAAAATCCATAAAGTATGATAGGATAGAGCTAAAGAACTAGTGTGAGGTACTTATGTCAGTCCAAAAAGAATTACAAAAAATTAAATCAAAACAAATTGATCCTGTATATTTAATTTATGGAGAAGAAGATTATTTATTGAATCAATTAACCACAGCACTTGAAAGATATGCACTACCTGACGGTATAGATGAAATGAGTCGTAGTATTTATGATTTAACGCAAACAAGTCTATCGCAAATTATCATGGAAGCTAGAGAAATTCCTTTTTTCTCGGAAAAACGCTTAATATTTGCCAAAAATCCAACATTTCTAACGTCTAAAAAAACAACAAGTGGACCCAATCATAATTTAGATGAACTACTTGATTATCTAAAGTCCCCCTCAGATACAGCTATTTTGGTCTTTGTCGTTAACGGAGCAGTTGATGGTCGGTCAAAAGTGGTTAAAGCTTTGAAAAAGAATGCTTTAGTGATTGAAGCAAGTGAATTAAGACCAGAAGAAACCAGAAATTTTGTGCATCAATATTTGAAAAATGAACAAGCAATACTTAGTCCACAAGCACTGAATACTTTATTAGAGCGCACGAATTATTCCTTGAGTTTATCCATGCAAGAAGTTGAGAAGCTTTTATTGTTTTCTAAGAACATTTCTATTGAGGATGTTAGAAATCTAGTACCAAAATCACTTGAGCAAAATATTTTTGACTTATCGGAACATGTTTTACAAGGCAATGCAGATAAAGCTATCTTATTGATCGATGATTTATTGTTAAATGGGGAAAATATCATTGCATTAAATGGCATTCTTATTTCTAGAATACGCCTAATTCTTCAAACGCAAATATTAATGAAACAAAACTATCCACAAGGAAGAATCGCTGAAACATTGGGTGTGAAGCCTTATCCAGTCAAATTGGCGATGCAGCAAGCAAAAAGCTTTTCAACCAACTTATTAGTTTACATTTATGATCAACTAGTTGAAATGGATTATAAAATGAAAACAGGACAAATGGAGCAAAAATTAGTCTTTGAATTAACTATTATCGACATTACAAATCGAATAAAAGTGAGGTAATTATGAAAGAAATTAAGGAGAATGCAACGAGTCTAGAAATTGAAACCATTTTATTAACTTGGCTTTCGTCGATTGTTAGCAATAATTTTAATTTAATTGTTGTGGATAGAAATCTTTTTTCAAAAAAGTTGACAGGTGAATATTTGGAAAAGCTGATTGAGTTATTTACTGCTTTGAAGATTCAACACATCACATTAATTACTGAAGAATTTCAACAAGAAACGATTGAAAAAATTCAAAAACGTGCAAATTTATCTCTTGATACTGAAATCAAACAATCTATTGAAAAATCTTGTTGGATTTCACTTTCAGGTACAGGTTTTCAATTTTCCAAACCTTTAATAGATATCTTTCAAGGTGAAGGCGGGCAAGTGGAATATTTGACGAATAAAAATTTACTTGAGATGTTAGAAGAGATTAGCAATTAATTGTTTCAGTATGCTAGACAATATGGTAAATTTTCGGTAAAATGTCTAGGTATGTGAAATTTAAAAATTAAGGAGAGATCCAATTATGTCAACATTCGAGAAAAACGGTTCTAAAGCAACAGTTAGCTTTACAATCTCTCAAGAAGAAATCAAACCTGCATTAACTGCAGCATTTAACAAAGTGAAAAAAAATCTTAACGTTCCTGGCTTCCGTAAAGGAAAAGTTAGCCGTTCAGTATTTGATCGTATGTATGGTGAAGAGGCTTTATATGAAGAAGCTTTACAAGTAGCATTTCCAGTAGCTTACGAAAAAGCATTAGAAGAAGCAGGTATCTTAAATGACGTGATTGGTCAACCAGACATCACTTCATTAAACACTCCTAAAGGTTCTGATTGGGAAATCACTGTACAACAAGAATTAAAACCTGAAGTAACATTAGGTCAATACAAAGACTTAGTAGTTGAAGCACAAGATACGACAGTAACAGATGAAGAAGTACAAGCACGTGTTGAAGCTGAGCGTTCTCGTCTTGCGGACTTAGTAATCAAAGAAGACGAAGCTGCAGTTTTAGGTGACACTGTAGTAATCGATTTTGTAGGTTCAGTTGACGGTGTTGAATTTGAAGGTGGAGCTGGAACAAACCATTCATTAGAATTAGGTTCAGGTTCATTCATTCCAGGTTTTGAAGAACAATTAGTTGGCACAAAAGCAGGTGACGAAGTTGAAGTAAACGTTACTTTCCCGCAGGAGTACCAAGCAGAAGACTTAGCTGGTAAAGATGCTACTTTCAAAACAACTGTTCATGAAGTAAAAGCAAAAGAATTACCAGAATTAGATGATGAATTTGCTAAAGATGTTGATGAAGAAATCGAAACATTAGACGAATTAAAAGCAAAATTCCGCGCTGAATTAGAAGCAAACAAAAAAGAAGCAGCACAAGATGCACGTGATGAAGCGGCGATTCGTTTAGCTGTTGAAAATGCAACAATCGAAGAAATTCCACATTCAATGGTTCATGATGAAGTACACAACCAAATGAACCAATTCTTCGCACAAATGCAACAACAAGGTATTTCACAAGAATTATACTACCAATTAACAGGTACAACTTCTGATGATTTACACAAACAATACGAAGAAACTGCTCAAGATCGCGTTCGTACGAACTTAGTAATTGAAGCAATCACAAAAGCAGAAAACTTTGAAGCAACTGAAGAAGAAGTAGAAAAAGAAGTAACAGAATTGGCAGAAATGTACAACATGGACGTTAACCAAGTAAAACGTATGTTAACCCCAGAAATGTTGAAACATGATATTGCAATGAAAAAAGCTTTAGAATTAGTGACTTCAACAGTAAAAGATGCTTAATTAATACAATTAATATCAAAGACTAGGATAAAAAATTCTAGTCTTTTTTCTCATTTAACATCATAAATTTACCGAAACGAAAAATATGTGGTAGAATAATATAAGGAATATTTTTAGAAAAGAGGAATCACCCAATGTATGAAGATTCAACAGGAGGACAAATGGATGTTTTTTGTTCATTTTGCGGGAAATCTCAAGCGGAAGTACGTAAAATCATATCCGGTCCTGGTGTATATATTTGTAATGAATGTGTTGATTTATGTAAAGAAATTATGGATGAAGATTTTGAAGAAGAAATCTTGCGCGAATTATCAGACGTACCAAAACCACAAGAACTATTAAAAATCTTAAATGAATATGTAATTGGTCAAGATCGTGCGAAAAAAGCCTTATCAGTTGCCGTTTACAATCACTATAAACGCGTCAATCAATTATTAGATAGCGATGATGTAGAACTACAAAAATCAAATATCTGTTTAATCGGGCCAACGGGTTCAGGAAAAACATTTTTAGCCCAAACTCTAGCGCGCTCATTAAACGTTCCATTTGCAATTGCGGATGCGACAAGTTTAACTGAAGCAGGTTATGTTGGTGAAGACGTTGAAAATATTTTACTTAAATTAATCACAGCAGCTGATTTTAACATCGAACGAGCAGAACGTGGCATTATTTATATTGATGAAATTGACAAAATTGCGAAAAAAAGCGAAAATGTTTCAATCACACGTGATGTTTCAGGTGAGGGAGTACAGCAAGCACTACTTAAAATCCTAGAAGGAACTGTTGCCAATGTTCCACCACAAGGCGGTCGTAAACACCCACAACAAGAATTAATCGCTATTGATACAAAAAATATTTTGTTCATCGTCGGTGGTGCCTTTGATGGAATCGAACAAATGGTCAAAAACCGCATGGGTGACAAAGTAATTGGTTTTGGAGCAAGTCAAAATAAATTAGCTGAAGATGAAAGTGCGATGCAACACATTATCCCAGAAGATTTATTAAAATTTGGTTTAATCCCAGAATTTATCGGACGTTTACCAGTGATGGCGGCCTTAGAAAAATTAACAGTGCCAGATTTGGTGCGTATTTTAAGTGAGCCAAAAAATGCGTTAGTCAAACAATACCAAAAATTACTAAGTTTTGACGACACAGCATTAGAATTTACACAAGAAGCACTTGAAGCCATTGCCGCAAAAGCCATTGAACGAAATACGGGGGCACGTGGTTTGCGTTCAATTATTGAAGATGTGATGCTTGATGTGATGTTTGATGTGCCAAGTAATGAACAAATTGAAAAAGTCATCATTACCGAAGAGTCAATTTCGCAAGGAAAACAGCCGACGATTATTTATGCTGTCGATAAAGCTAGTTAATTTCATTATTGGGGTTAGGTCAAAAAATGATTTATTATTTATTTTACGAACGTTGAAGGAAGAAAATCCCCAAATTCCATCATCAAAGATGGAATTTGGGGATTTTCCGTTATTAAAGATTGAATTTGCTCTTTAACGTTCGCAAAATTTAGCGCATTAAAAGTTTTGTCCCACCCTCAATTATTTTTTTGTAAAGGGGAAGAATATGAAAGTTCACAATGCACAAATTGTTATCAGTGCTGTTAAACCAGAGCAATACCCAGAAACAACCATGCCAGAAATAGCCTTAGCTGGTCGGTCAAATGTTGGAAAATCTTCATTTATTAATACATTATTAGACCGTAAGAATTTAGCTCGCACTTCTAGTAAACCAGGAAAAACCCAAACACTTAATTTTTATAATATCGAAGACGTTTTACATTTTGTTGACGTTCCAGGGTATGGATATGCCAAAGTTTCTAAAACCGAACGTGCCAAATGGGGCAAAATGATTGAAACGTATTTGACCAATCGTGAAAATTTAAAAGCAGTTGTTAGTTTAGTAGATATGCGCCATGAACCAAGTCAAGAAGATATTCAAATGTACGAATTTTTGAAATACTATGATATTCCAGTAATTGTGGTCGCAACGAAAGCTGACTCATGTTTATTCCAAACGCCACGTTTAATTTTATCAGCTTTCGTTG
>JAITWV010000320.1 GCA_031285105.1 Streptococcaceae bacterium
CAGAAAAAACTGATCCTACTAAATATGAAACGCATGTAAAGGTTAAACGTCATCTAATCTCTCGTCCAAATATAAATAATATTAGTTCAGAGGAAAATTGTAGTATCGTTTTATCTATAATCATAGCACCAGATGGAAGTATTGTTGGGAAACCGACCTTTGTAAGAAAAGATTCTTCCACCAATAATATGGCTTTGATTAATCAGGTTATTGAAGTTATAAGAACTCAGACAAAGTTTAATGCAGTTGAAATAAATGAAAATACTGTTGAACAGATCACTATTAGAATAAATGCTAGTTAGGGTAAGAAAATTGGTTCAATTATTCTTGGATCTTCATCAAAAGTCTGATATTCAACTTCACAAATTTGTTTTTGATTTAATGGATCATAAGAAATCTTTTCTCTGGAGTACAAAGAACCATCAATACGATTCCATTCTGAATATTCGGTAAAAATAAGCATGGTTTGGACACTTAAATTATTTTATCGATCAGGAAAGCCGGAACTGTAATTCTGGCTTTCTTATTTTATAGACGGAATTACCCTATAAAAGTTGCCCGTCCCATTAATTAGTCTGAAGGTTACCATATCAAAAAGAGAGATATGGAAGAATTTAGAGGATTAGTGCAATTTATGGAAAGATTTGATACTGAGGAAAAATGTCGTGAGCATTTGAGATCAATCCTTTACCCTCAAAATCCAACTTGCAAATGTGGATGCAAAAGAATGTATTACTTTGAACGTCGTAGTTTTTTTGGATTTCGTTGTCATAAATGTGGTTTTGCTAAAGCATTATCACATAACACAATGTTTAAGCAATCGAAATTAGGATTAAGAAAATGGTTCATCGCAATTTATCTATTCACTGTTCATGATCAAGGTTTGACTAGTGTTAAATTAGCTGAATTGTTAGATATAAATAAAGGTAGTGCGTGGCATCTACTTCATCGAATTAGAAAATCACTTCATCACACGAACCTCAATAAGAAATTATGTGGGATCGTGGAAGCTGATGAGACGTATATCGGAGGAAAGAAAAAAGGGAAAACTGGAAGA
The DNA here is from genome assembly GCA_031285105.1 of Streptococcaceae bacterium. Lineage (GTDB taxonomy): Bacteria > Bacillota > Bacilli > Lactobacillales > Streptococcaceae > JAITWV01. The sequence goes on from JAITWV010000320.1 coordinate 1,058, forward strand.
GGTTCACAAAACAAAAAGATTGTTTTTGGAACTATTCAAAGACAAGGTAGGGTTTATGCGAAAGTAGTCGCAAATTGTGGTAAACAAGTTCTCCAACCAATCATTCATAAAAAGGTTCGAAAAACAACTAAGATTTTTACTGATTATTGGGCTGGTTATCGCAATCTTGAAGGATATAAGCATATAAGAATAAAACATAACATAAGGATGGAATGCAATTCACCGCTACAATCGAAAGATTTTGGGGGCATGTGAAAACCACAATTCGCACCCATCGAAGTGTAAGTAAAAAGCACCTACAAAAATATGTAGATGCCGTTGTTTTTCACTACAATACTCGATTCAATGGTGTAAGCGAAAAGTTCAATGCAATTCTCACCAAGTGTTTTGAAGTAACGACTTTGAGGAATTTGATAGACGTTCCTTACGTGTTAGATTGATAATCGTGCAGAAAATCTCTATCTAGCTCACATAAATCATCAATCTTAACAATTATCTCACCCAATAAATCAATTTAATAATCACAATAGGTTGAAATTCGAACATAATCTCCAAACAAAGAGATTTTGGTTGACGACGTATCGCCTGTAAAATAGGACATTTTGAAAAAAATACTTTGATAATAGTCGATCTTGAGTGCAGTATTGGTAGTACTGCGCTTTTTATAAACGATTTTAAAAATCAATTGGTTGCTTCAAATATGGCAAGACAATATGTAAGTGTCACGGCGAATAGTTCTACGAAGATGGTCGATGCACCTTCTTTTACTGAGGAAAGTTTTCATGGTAGAAAGGGAGATCCTCGCAATAAAGTGCCAAAAACACATGAAATGGACAGAAAAGTTGTTCGATGTATTCAAGTAATTCATAATTGGGCTAGTGCTACTTTTCCTTCAAAAAAAATATCAATTGTAATTACATCTACCAAGAGAACACAAGCTTTTCAACTTCAACTTAAAGAAGGTGGTGCTACTACAGCTGGTATAGGAGGTCCTCACGTATTGGGAATTGCTGTTGACTTAGTCATTAAAACCACTATTGGTCTTGATTTAGAGATCATTAAAGAGTTTAATACGCAAATTCGAGACAAAGGATCTATATATCAAAAATTACGAAAAGCTGGATTAGGTGGAATTGGTTTATATGGTGCAAAAAAAGGACATTTTTGTCATGTAGATACAAGAGATCTTGATACACCATCATTACCAAGACCCTTTGGAGATTCTACTTATGGACCATATTCATTCTGGAAACTCTACAATCCTTTATTCAAAGACAGTGCAGAGTTAGATGAAGAAGATACTAGTCAAGATATCTTGCCAATGGAGCAAGATACTCCTTGTCTGAAAACCTATACGAGTACAGTAGAAGGATTGAGTACAGGAAATGAAATTACTATGCAAAATTTCATTTCTTCGCCTACATGTACGTTTTCAAATAACATCACTGCAAACGATGTTTTGGATTTTGTACATGAAGGAATTTCAAATCGAGAAAGAATTTTCAATGCACTTTCATTGGAAGATCGAATTAAATATGCTCAAAATGAAGAAGGGAATTACAAT
>JAITWV010000433.1 GCA_031285105.1 Streptococcaceae bacterium
CAATTGGTCAGCTTTTTGAAAAATCAGGAAGTTACTTTTTAAAGTATGAAGAGGCGATTCAAATTGACGAACTGAATCATCCAACACAAGTGCTTATTAAAATTCTTAGTGATGATTCGCTTGAAATTGTCCGAACGGGTGCAAGTCGTTTGAAATTAAGGTTTATCCTTGGAGAAGATGTGCAATCAGCCATTCAAAGTGCTCATGGACCAATGGCGTTAATCACTAAAACAAATAAACTGATACACCAAAATGGCAAACTTTCTTTAGATTATCAACTATTTTCAAATGGAGAATTACTTGGAGATTATCATTTTAGATTGAATTATAAATAAATAAAATTTCGGATGACCTACTTGACCATCCGAAATTTTTTATTTTAAGACATATTTGTAAAGAGCTTCCGCAAATCCGTCTTCATCATTACTTGAGGTTATTGCATCTGTCACTTCTAAGACACGTTGATTGGTGGTGTTGCCCATCGCCACTGAAAACCCAGCTGCTTCAAGCATAGATAAGTCATTTTCCTCATCACCAACAGCCATTGTCTCACTAATACCAATACCTAATTGCTCAGCCAAATGCGTTAAAGCTGCTCCTTTACTTGCTTGTTTATTCAAAACTTCAAAATAAAATGGAGAAGATTTAACCGTTGTAAATTTATCTCTAAATGTTTTTGGCAATTGCTCAATCACTTGTGTTAAAAATTCTGGTTCATCAATATACATCGTTTTAATGATTTCCATATCAGGAGTCATTTCTTCTTGCGTACGATAACGAATTGGCATGCCTACTAGTGTTGATTCATGAACTGTATATGGCGAAATGTCACGATTGGCTGTGTAAATATGCGTGGCGGTAATTGCGTGCATGTGAACATTTAATTTACGTGCCATTAAATCAATTTCTAAATATTCATCATGAGTCACACCATTTTTCACCAAAATTTCACCTGTGGCACTATTTTGAACTAAAGCGCCGTTGTAAGTAATCACATAATCACCAACTTGCGTTAAATTCAATTGTGCCAACAAATCATGAACTCCTGGTAAGGGCCTGCCAGTGGTTAAAACAATCTTCACACCTTGTCTTCTCGCTTCAAAAACGGCTTCTTTGGTCTTTTCAGTTAATATGCGATCACTAGTAATTAAAGTACCGTCAATATCTACTGCTACTAATTTAATTGACATAACTATCTCCTAAAACTCACGTAATTTAGCTACAGTCTTCGCATCCATACGTTTTACCACTTCTGTTACTAATTTCACTGTGTTCAAGTAATCATCCTCATGAATCATTGAGGTGTGTGAATGCAAGTAACGAACGGGTACAGTGATTGCTAGTGATGGAACCCCACTTAATGATGTGTGCATTTTTCCTGCATCTGTGCCACCACCTGTAATAACGGTTAATTGGTATGGAATTTCCATTTCATCTGCTACATCAATCACGAAATCTCGTAATTTTTTGTGTGGAATCATTGAAGCGTCAAAGATTAGAATTTGTGGTCCTTCTCCTAAAACAGATGTTGCTTCTTTTGGTGTCATTCCTGGTGTATCTCCAGCTGTACCTGTATCTAAAGCAAAACCGATATCAGGGTTTACTAAATGAGTTGAAGTTGCTGCTCCACGTAGTCCAACTTCTTCCATTACATTTGCACCAGCGAAAATGGTATTTGGATGTCCACTTGCTGCAAGGTTTTCTAATACTTTTAACGAAACGGCTGTTCCAACACGGTTATCCCACGCTTTTGCTAACATGAATTTTGAATTGTTCATGCGTTTGTATTCAATAAATGGTGTAATCATATCACCTGGACGAATACCCCATGCACTTGCTTCTTCTTTTGAGCTAGCACCGATATCAATAAACATATCTTTAATGTCATACACTTTATTACGCACTTCCATTGATAAAACATGAGGAGGTTTTGAGCCAACAACACCGTGTACTTCTTCACCGTTACGTGTGGTAATCGTTACTTGTTGTGCAAGCATCACCTGACTCCACCAGCCACCTAATGTTTGAAACTCAATAAATCCTTTGTCAGTAATATTAGTTACCATAAAACCAACTTCATCCATGTGTCCTGCAAAGAAAATTTTTGGTGCATTTTCATCTGCTCCTTGATGCTTAGAAATAACTGAACCTAAACCATCAAAAAACACTTCATCAGTGTATTTACTTGCTTCTTCTTTAAAAATATCACGCACTTGTCCTTCATTTCCAGGAACGCCATTTGCACTTGTTAAACGTACTAATAAATCTTCGTCTTTTTTATCTAACATCTTGTATGTCTCCTTTGCCATAATATGTCTTAAATTATATCATTTTTGGTGGGGGATTTGCGAAAAATTATCAAAAAAGGTTTATTTCTCAAGCTTTCATTACATTTACATAACACTATATCTAGTTGCAGTTGTTTGTCAAATGAAAAACTAACACAATATATTGTGGTTTTGCTTGTAGTTTCATCTCAAGTGTATTACTATAATTACAGTGAATATTTCAAAGGGGGAAAAGATTATGATGACTTTTACATCAACTGCTAGACGAACAAATGCTACTAGCAAATTAGCAAATATCAAAATTATCAAACGTGACGGGAGAATGGTTGAGTTTGATGATCAAAAAATCTTTGATGCTCTTTCAAAAGCCGAAATAGCGATTAGTGGTGAAATGACACCTTTAGCAACTGCGCGTATTGAGTTAATCGTTGAAAAAGTAGACGCCGAAATCGCTGCTCGTTTTAGTGAAAATATCAAAATTTATGAAATTCAAAATATCGTTGAACACACGTTACTTGAGTCAAATGAATATGCATTAGCACAAGAATATATTAATTTTCGCACACAACGTGATTTTTCTCGCTCGCAAGCAACTGATATTAATTTTACCATCAATAAGTTAATCAATAAAGATCAAACTGTTGTCAATGAAAATGCGAACAAAGATTCGGAAGTGTTTAATACGCAACGTGACTTAACAGCGGGTATTGTTGGTAAGTCAATTGGTTTAAAAATGTTGCCATCACATGTTTCTAACTCACATCATAAAGGTGAAATTCATTACCATGACTTGGATTATCACCCATATACACCAATGACGAACTGTTGTTTAATTGACTTTGAAGGAATGTTAAATAATGGCTTCAAAATTGGAAATGCCGAAGTGGATCCACCAAAATCAATTCAAACAGCAACAGCGCAAATCGCTCAAATCATCGCCAATGTGGCTTCTAGTCAATATGGTGGTTGCTCAGCTGACCGAGTGGACCAATTACTAGCTCCATTTGCACAAAAGAACTGGGACAAACACATGAAAGATGCGATGCGTTGGGTGGATGAAGCGCATCGTGAAGAATATACCAAAGAAAAAACACGCAAAGATATTTATGATGCCATGCAAAGTTTAGAATATGAGATTAATACTTTGTTCACCTCAAACGGACAAACACCTTTTACTTCACTTGGTTTTGGGTTAGGTGAAAATTGGTTTGAGCGTGAAATTCAACGAGCAATCTTACAAATTCGTATTCATGGATTAGGTAGTGAACATCGTACTGCAATTTTTCCGAAATTAATCTTTACTATTAAACGTGGACTAAACTTAAACCCGCTTGATCCAAACTATGATATCAAAGAATTAGCTTTAGAATGTGCAACGAAACGTATGTATCCAGATATTTTGAGCTATGACAAGATTGTTGAATTAACGGGCTCATTTAAAACACCAATGGGCTGTCGTTCGTTCTTACAAGGTTGGTGGGATGAAAATGGCATTGAAGTCAACTCTGGTCGTATGAACTTAGGTGTGGTTACTTTAAACTTGCCACGTATTGCTTTAGAAGCAGCTGGTGACAAGGAAAAATTCTGGTCAATCCTTGAGGAACGTACACAAATCGTCAAAGACGCTCTTGTTTTCCGTTTAGAGCGTTGTAAAGAAGCAACTCCGGCAAATGCACCTATTCTTTATCAAAATGGCGCATTTGGTGAGCGTTTGAACCGTAACGAATCCGTTGATAAATTATTTAAAAACAAACGTGCGACGGTTTCATTTGGTTATATTGGTTTATATGAAGTCGCAACAGCCTTTATGGTGGTGAGTGGGAGACAAATCCAGAAGCCAAAGAATTTACCCTTGAAATCATGCGTAATATGAAAGCAAATGCGGACAATTGGGGCAACGAGTATGGCTATCATTTTTCGGTTTACTCAACACCTTCTGAAAGTTTGACTGACCGTTTTTGTCGTATGGATGCTGAAAAATTTGGCGTAATTGAAGACATTACAGATAAAGAATATTATACAAATTCTTTCCATTATGATGTGCGTAAGAATCCAACGCCATTTGAAAAATTAGACTTTGAAAAAGATTATCCCCAATATTGCTCTGGTGGATTCATTCATTATTGTGAATATCCAGTCTTACAACAAAATCCGAAAGCCTTAGAAGCCGTTTGGGATTATGCATATGACCGCGTGGGATACCTTGGAACAAATACACCAATTGATCACTGTTACGAATGTGACTATGAAGGAGACTTCTTACCAACCGCTCGTGGATTTAAATGTCCAAATTGCGGCAATACAGACCCTAAAACAGCGGATGTGGTAAAACGTACTTGTGGGTATTTAGGCAATCCTCAAGCTCGTCCAATGGTAAATGGTCGCCATAAAGAAATTTCTTCTCGTGTTAAACATATGAAGTAACATAAAAGCCGTTCCAATTCGATCTTTGGCGATTGAATTGGAACGGCTTTTATAGTTAAAGCAAAATCATCTTCTATACAATAACTCTCTAGCATGTTCCAAAGCTAATCCAGTAATCTGTTCACCTGAAAGCATACGAGCAATTTCCCTAACCCGATCAATTTCTTGCAACTCACTAACATTTGTTTGCGTGCGTCCTGCAACTACTTCTTTTTCAATTAAATATTGATAATCAGCACTTGCGGCTACTTGTGGCAAATGTGTAATACATAACACTTGTGAATTAGTTGAAATTTTGTGAATTTTATCAGCAATCGCCTGAGCAACTCGTCCAGAAACGCCTGTATCCACTTCATCAAAAACGATACTGGTAATACCTGCACTTTTAGCAAAAATTGTTTTTAATGCTAACATCACCCGACTCATTTCCCCACCTGATGCGACCTTGACTAACGGTTTTAATGGCTCACCAGGATTTGAGGTGATGTAAAATTCACAGTTTTCAATTCCTTCTTCTGCCAAATGGAACCTTTCATACTCGTTAAATCGCACGTCAAATTGCGTTTTATCCATATATAAACCTTTCAGTTCATTTTGGATTTCTTTGATCAGTTCTACTGCAAAGGCTTGGCGCATTTCACGTAATTTTAACCCATTTTCCCAAGCAATTTTTCTTAATTGTTTGGTTTTGGTTTCAATTTCTTCTAATGACTCACCTTGGTCTTTAGAGTCTGCTAATTCTTCGGAAATTTCTTGATAATACTCTAAAATATCTTCAATTGTTTCGCCATATTTACGTTTTAATTGCGTGATTAATTCTAGGCGTGTTTCAATTTCATCTAGGCGATCTTCATCCATATCCATCAAATCACGCTGACGGTCAATATTTGATGCGGCATCTTGCAATAAATCAAAGGCGTTAGATATAGTATCTAAAATGTTTGCATACTCTTTATCCAATTCTTCAATCGCTTCCATGGACGACATCGCCACACCAATTCGATCTAAACTTGAGTCGGTTTCGCTTGCCAAGGCTTCATAGGCATCACTTAAATTTTTAGAAACTTTTTGGAAATTCGCTAAACGATTGCGCTCTTTTTGTAATTGTTCTTCCTCACCGATACTCAAGTCCGCTTCTTCAATTTCTTTAATCTGAAAACCAAGCATATCCACACGTTGAGCAAATTCTTTTTCGTTTTTCATGCGTTTTTTGTAGATGGACAATGATTTTTGGAACGTTTGAAAACTAGCTTGATAGGCGGATTTTATTTCTTTTAACTCAAGTCCACCAAATTCATCAAGCATATTTAAGTGACGTTCTTCATTCATTAGTTCTTGGTGTTCATTTTGTCCATGAATATCAACTAGGAACTCGCCAATTTGCCTTAAAGCACTCGTATTAACCATGCGTCCGTTTACTCGGCAAACATTTTTTCCTGAAGCTAGTAAATCTCTTTGCATTAATAAACTATCTTCTTGAGCGTCAATTCCTAAACTTTCTAGCAAAATAGTAAGCTCTATTGATTTTGGTTTATCAAAAAGACCTTCTAAAACAGCTTTATTTGCACCTTGTCGAATAAAATCCGTTGAGCCTCGTCCGCCCGTTAATAAACCAACAGCATCAATAATAATCGATTTTCCAGCCCCAGTTTCTCCTGTAAGTGCAGTCATTCCCTCATGAAAGCTTAAATTTAGTTGGGGAATAATTGCGAAATTTTGAATAGATAATTCTTGAAGCATTACTAAGCCTCCTGTGTAAATTTTTCTTTATATTTATTTGCTAATTGGACCGTTTCTAAAACAACGAATAAGCCATCATCATCAGCAATCATCGCAAATACACCAAATGATTCATTTTCTACTAAATAACGTTTCAAAGCCATCGCCGAACCTGCTATCGTCTGAAAATAAAGTTGATTATCTAGCTGCCTAATTGACACAATTGATTGTTTATAATGCAAAAAGATTGCGTTCAACTGGGCTTTTTCTTGCGTTGTTGGTAGTGCATAACGAAAATTGCCTTGTCCATCACTAATCTTGATTAAGCCAAGCTCAGAAATATCCCGTGAAACAGTCGCTTGGGTAACTAAAATTCCACGTTGTTTCAAATAAATGACAAATTCTTCTTGTTTCGTTATTTTGACTTCATTTAGCAATTTGGTTATTTCTTTGAGCCTATCTTTTTTCCTCATAGAACCACCTTAATCTAGTGTTGTATGTGCTTGTTCAATAATTTTTGCAATATCAATTTCATTTGACACCCCACCTTTTTTCAAATGAGCGATAAATTCAATATTGCCTTGCCCACCTGTAATTGGTGAAAAATCCAATCCTAAAATACTAAAACCTGTGCGCTCAGCCATTTTCAAAGTATTTTCTACGACTGTCTGATGCACCTTCTTGTCACGCACGATACCTTTTTTGCCGACAAATTCCTTACCCGCTTCAAATTGAGGCTTAATTAACGCCATAACCTCACCATTTTCCACCAAAATATCAAACAACGGTGGCAAAATTAAATCAAGTGAAATAAAACTCACATCAATCGTCGCAAAGTCTGGTAAACCTTCTAGAAAATCTTTGGGCTGACTATAACGAAAATTGGTTTGTTCCATCACAATCACACGCGAATCATTTCGTAATTTCCAAGCCAGTTGATTGGTACCAACATCTAAGGCATAACTTAATTTTGCCCCATTTTTGTAAAGAGACATCAGTAAATCCACCCGTTGAAGCTCCAATATCTAACACAATTTTGCCTGTAACGTCAATAAGAAACACTTTGAGCGCTTTTTCTAATTTTAGACCTCCTCTTGAAACATAAGGAAGAACCTCACCTTTAATTCTAAATTGCGTGTTTTCTGCTACTTTTTCACCAGGTTTATCAAAGCGTTGACCTGATTTTTCTTCTACCAAAAGTCCCGCCATGATCGCACGTTTGGCTTTTTCTCTCGTTTCAAATAATCCTTGTCTAGTTGCTAAAATATCTACTCTTTCTTTGCTCATCCACTATTACTCCTAATTTAGAATGTTTGACTTACAATTTAGTACATCGTAATTTATTTGATACTGGAAAAAGAGAAGTTTGTGAATTATAAACTGCGAATTTTCAGCTGGCTTGGCTCTGCGCTTAGGGTGTCCGCCCTGCTGTAGCCGGACCGTTTCCATAATTTTTT
>JAITWV010000074.1 GCA_031285105.1 Streptococcaceae bacterium
AGCCGAAAATTCGCAGTGTTGAAATTCACAAGCTTCGCTTTTCAAGTATCAATTTAACTTACGCTGTACTAAAGTGATTGTTTTCTTAAATATCAATCCAAACCAACATTATTAGCTAAAAGAGCCTATTTCAAAATATTCTGCCCAACTGCTTTTTCCACATTGGCATTAATTCTTTCTTTACCAATATTTAAACTTCCTTGCACGCTTGGTATGAGAATAATCGCTGGTAGAATTTCTTTGTCAAAACGTGCAATAGTTTCTGGTATTTTTTGAGCGGTTGGTTCGGTGACAAAAATCACTCCCACGCCTTGATGAGCCAATGAGTCAATAGTATGCCGTGCTTCATCCGCTTCAATCACTGGAAAAACGTCTATTCCTAAAGCTAAGAAAGCTAACACGGTATCTTTATCACCCACAACAGCAACACTTTTATTCATAAACAAGACGCATCCTTTCTGTGATTTTTTGGCGATCAATATGATTAATTTTGCCAACCATAATAATTCGTAGACAAGTTAATTCGACTTCTTTGGCATGTAAATACCCAATCACCGGCTCCACCCCAAAGGGAACGATTTTGACTTCTTTTAGCCATTTCATAAAAAAGTCGGCTTTCATCTTTTCAAAATAAGTAATCGTACGTGTTTCTTGGTTCATTTCCACCAATTGCGCAAGCCAAGGTGCATAATCAGTAGCAAATAGTTCATTCGGCAATTCTTCTAAGTCTTTATCAAATAAGGAAAGGATGCGACTTGGCAAAATATTCCCACCAACAATCAACTCTTCTTCTAAAAAATGCACCGACTCACCAATCGCTTGAATACGCAAAAGAGTCTGTAAATTAGCTAAGTCAACTTGGGCTCGGACAAATTTTTGTACAAAAGGATCATCAATCGTTTTTGATAAAGCCAAAAGTTGCTCAAACATATACTCATCAAACAATAAACCAATGCGTTGTGGGTCTTTTGTGGTTTCAAAATCTTCTAAAACATGAGTAATTGCCTTACACATAATCGGTGGCAATTTCCAGTAATCTTCTTTTTGGAAACTTTCAAGTAAAACAGCTAACTCCACTGAACCGACTTTGATATATTGCGCTGAAAAATCTTTTGCTAGTAATTTTTCTTTCACCAACACTTTCAAATTATGATAGTCATATTTTAAAGTGAGTAGATCAACGACTTCTTTAATGGGCACCATAGCGTAGATTTTTTTATAGACACGTTCTAATTCTAAGGTTAAAAGTTGTTCATAATCTTCTGGTTGGTTGACCTCATCAATAAACTGGCTATAATCAGCTTCTTGTAGTAAAAAGTCCATTGCCCCTTCGGCTGAGGTGGTGTGAATCATGCGCTCTAATTTTTCTTTACTTAATAAATGACCTTCAAAGACCCGAATGCGCGGAATAATTGAATTAAATAGCATTTTGTCCATCTATTCTTCCTCTACAAATAAGCTGTTTAGCACTTTGATGCCCATTTCTTCTTTGTAAAAGTTCAACAAATCCGCAAAGAAAAAGTTAAATAAAATACCGTTTTGCTCAAATAAAAAACCTGATGTGTTTTCGATGATTTGCGTCAGTATTAAGCTTTTTTGAGTTAATTGTTGATTTATTTTTATGATACTTTCTTCTATATTATGTAGTGGATGATTGGCACCAATGCTTACTTTAATTTCATTTTCAAAAGGAAGTGCTTGAGCTGTTTGCAGGAAAAACGCTAGAAATTCTTGTTCGTCCATTTTTTCTAACTGTTGTTTGGTTTCTTCAAAAAGCTGATTCATTTTTTCTTGTTTATAAAGTAAAAGCTGATCGCGTACTTGTAATTTCGCACTAGATTTGGCACTTTGAAAAGCGAGGTCTAGTTTATTGATTGTTTCTTCTAGCATTTCTTGTTGGGTACGCTTGGCTTTTATTCGGTAAGTATCAGCAATTAAGATACCTTCTTGTTTGGCTTGTTGAATGATACGGTCATGTTCTTTTTGGGCATCATCAACAATTTTTTTCGTGATATTCGTTAGTCTAGTCATCTGCTCACCTCATTAAAAGGCACTATTAACTAATAAAAACGACACCACAAAGCCTAAAAGGGTATAAGTTTCAATCATCGCCGCAAAGATAACTCCTTTGATAAAATGCTCTTCGTTTCTTGCTAAAATCGAAATCCCACCAGCTGCGACTCTTCCTTGAGGGACACCTGTTAATAAACCCGTAACCGCAATTGGCAATGAAGCAACGAGCATATAAAGCCCTTGTCCTAAACTCATATCCGTTGAGACTTGCATTAAAATCAAGAAACCAATAACAAAGCCATATAAACCATTTGTTCCGGGTAATAATTGTAAAACCAATGACTTACCAAATTTATCTGGTTCTTCAGTAATCAACCCACTAGCCGCCTCACCAGCAACACCCACACCACGAGCAGAACCAATACCTGGTAAAGCAACCGCTAAGGCAATTCCGATCGCTGCTAAAATAAAACCACCATGATCTGCTATTAAAAATTGAATTGTATTCATACTTACTTCTTAACCTCCACATATCTATTCAAAGGTCTAAATGCGTTAAATGCACGTCCACCACCTTCGTAAAACTTTCCAAAATATTCCACATACTGCAAACGACACGAGTGAACATATGCACCTAGTAAACTTAAAAAAATGTTGAAACTGTGGGCTGCGACAAAGAAAATTGGCCCAACAATGAAAAAGGAACGGCCCGGGAAAAAGCGCATAATCAAATTTAACGCCGCCGCAATTGACCCACCAGCTAAACCTAAAGCCATTAGTCGTGTGTAAGAAACAATATCACCGACATAATTGGTAATTCCAAAAAGGGCGTATAAACCACCACCAATTTTGCCACCAATACTTTTTGACGCACGTCCTTGAGTTAAGACAACTAAGCTCATTCCACCAATCATGACAAACATACTCGGTCTAGCAATTTGCGTGAAACCTTCCATCATCGCACCAAGTGCAAACAACACCGCCCCACTAATCGTTAATAACCAAGAACCTACATCAAAAAGGGCGGCTAGTGGTTTGCCATCACGAATAAGCATGAACGCCTTAATTCCTAAACCAAAGAAAATGTGTAACAGCCCAAAACCAACAGACATCAGCAAAAGTGTATTGATATCACGTGTCGGTTCGATTAAGGCAGGCATACGGATGATATCACCAAAAATTGAACCATATAAAAGTCCAAAGCCCATCGTTGGAATACTTAACCAGAAAAAGAAGCTCATAAAATTTTCCATTGATGGAGTGAGGTGAACGATTTTTGGAGCAAGTAACGTTAAAATCATCATCAATGCCCCATAACCAAAATCAGCGACCATCATGCCAAAAAAGAGTAGATAAAATGGGACTAATAAAGGTGTTGGATCGATTTCATCATAAGCAGGTAGGCTATACATTTGCGTTAACGTTTCAAATTTTGAAGTGATTTTTCCATTTTGTAACTTAATCGGCACACTTTTCTTTTCATGTTCTTTCACTTCTTCAAATTCTAAGTGATACCTTTCATCAGCAACCTGGCGGATAAGCGTTTCAAAAGCTTCATTTTGATTCATTGGCACCCACCCAGCAATTAAAAGAGTTTCTTTGGTTCGCAAGAAGTTTGCCAAAACACTCGTTCTCTCAATTAGATTATGATAATACTCATAAGCATATTGAAAATCTTCGATGCGTTCCAAAAAGGTCTGAATGGTATCCTCATCAATTGCTTCTTTTTTCAATGTTTCCTTATATGTACGAATATTTTCATATTGTTCGAGCCAACCACTTGTCATCACTTGTTTTTCTAAAGCCTGTAAGGTTAACTTTTCAAGCGGTTTGATAGCTGATTTTTTCTTCTTTTTGGGAATAAATTCTTTTAAAAACTCTAACGAAAATCCTGCTTTTGAAAGATTGTCTTCATAATCAGCCAATTCCTCAGGTAAACTTTCTTTTTGTAATTGTTCAAACCCTTCATGTGATTGCAAAAATTGTTCACTTTGTAGATTGATAATTTCGACATTTTGAAACACTTGCAATTTTTCCAGAAAAGCTATTTTATCCTCATCAAAAATCAACAAGGAAAATTTGTTCATTTTAACAATCGCCACTCATCGCCACCACCTTTTTTAACAACATTTTTAATGCTTTTTCTTTATTTTGCTCGTATTGCCTAGCTAATTTTTGCTTTTCTTCCTCCCCTTTTTCAAAAATCGAAGCTTGCAGATACTTCATTTTGACTTGTGCATCTTTTTCTAATTTTTTCATTTGTTGACTCGTGTGTTCAAGTTCTTCTGCAAAGAATTTTTCCCCTCTTAATTTTCCTTGATGATGAAGATGAATCGCCTCTTGTCTAGCAGTATCAAGTAATCTTTTAGCTTGTTGTTCTGAAGCTTTGATTTTTTCTATTGCACGGATGTTCATTTTCTGCTCCTTTACAATGATATTCAAATGATTTAATTATTATGCTGGCTGACACTTACTTTAGTACATCGTAAGTTATTTGGAGTTTGTGAAATCAATAATACTTTAAGGCGTTATTCATTTACGAGTTTTCGGCTGGCTTGGATCGGAGCGTGGGTGGTTTACCGTGGCGTCGCCCCAAAGGCCGACAAGGCTTGCGAGATGGAATAACTTTTCAAGCGTCCTTCTTGAAAAGTTATGGAAACGGTCCGGCTACAGCAAGGTAAACCACCCTAAGCGCAGAG
>JAITWV010000398.1 GCA_031285105.1 Streptococcaceae bacterium
GTAAAACTTCTTTCTATTTCTTATTTTAATAGCAATTGAAAACTCAAACGGTCATTGACCAAATCAATATTTTCAGCTTTGACTTGTAGACCATTTGGCAATTTTAATTCATCTAAACGAATGGTTACGATTTCTTTTTGCGCGTCCATCACCACATACGGCGGTAACTCAATGGAACCTGAAACCAAACGCATCACAGCATCTGTTGGTAAAGCTAATGTACCAATTGAAATTGATTTAATGCGTAATTCAATATTTCCATCGTTTTGGGCAATTGGTTCAAAGTATAAGTAAATTGGAAAATCTTGTTCTAAAAAGCGAAACGTTCCTTCAAAAACGGCTTCATTTTCTAAATAAAATTTATAACTCGTTCGCTCATCTTGAAAATCTTCTAAAGCAGCATTGATTAATTCATTGACTTTGGTTCTAGTGGTGGTAATTGTGGCCACTTGTGAACCTGAAAAATTGGCTTTCGTATAATCGGGAATATTTGGCTCAGCATTGGTGGTTGCACTGACAAAAACAAAAATAGCTGTCCCTAATATAAGTGCCACTAAAGTTAAGAAAGCCCACTTGTATCCATTAATTTTTTTCGCCATCATCTCACCATCCCTTTTGGTAACCAAGTTTTTTGCTGTTCATTCATTACTTCATAGACTGCTTTTGCCATCAAGCGATAACCAATGTCATTTGGATGAAAGTTATCTCCTGCATATAAGGCATCATTGGTAATATTTCGCCCGATCGACTCAGCTACTCCTACTTTTCCATCAATTCCTTTATATAAAAGAGCATTTATTGGAATAAAAAAAGTATTATCCATATGATTTAACACGTTTTTTGTGCCATCATTAAAGCTATCAATCACATCTTGCATGGCAGTTAAGGTTGGGAAATTTAGATAAAATGGATTATAAATACCTAATACAAAAATGGGTACATCAGGATTTAGCTCACGGATTTCATTTAAAATTCTTTGCAAGCGTGCTTTATACTGCACACGAGGTTGGTCAAAGTCAGAAACGGTTAAATCAGGAAATTTGCGAGAAACAACACGTAAAATATCATTAGCCCCCACGGTCATCGTAACAAAATCTGCCTTTTTAATCGAAGCTTGAATCTCTTCATTTGGCAAACGTTGCAAAATTTGGTTTGAGGTATTACCGGAAATCCCAAAATTAGCTGCTTCAACGATTAAACCTTGATAATCTCCTTGAATTAAATTCGCCAAAATAGGCACAAATCCACCATTTCCAGTGCTATCCCCAACACCTTCAGTCAAAGAATCCCCAATCGCAAAGTAGTTCAGCACCGTATTCTCACTTGCTTGATTACCCTGAATGCGTGGTTTCGTATTTGGGATAAAAAAACTCGCACCAAAATAAGCAACTAACACAATTGAGGCAAATATTAAACTATCAATCACTCTCTTCTTCCATGTCTTCATATTTAATAGTAACCTTCTTAAAAATATACCTAGGCAAAATTTCACCTAGGTATCCTCTTTTTAACCTTTTAAGCTTTTGTATAAAATTCCAAAGCAAATGCCCCTGGTCCTGTGTGAGTGGCAACTGCCGAAGCTGTATGCAATACTGTGACAGGAATATTTGGAAACATTTCTCTTAGTTGTGTTGCCATTTGGTTTGCAAACGCTAAATTATCCGCATGTGAAATTCCAATTGCTGCTAGAGTTGGTCCATTTACTAATGTTTCTTTCATTTCGTTAAACCATTTCACAAACGTTTTTGTTCCACGACCTTTAGCAACTGGATCTAAGCTTCCGGCTAAAGTCATCTCTAACACAGCTTTGATGTTCAAGAACGAAGAAATCATTCCTTTCGTGCGTCCAATTCGTCCACCTTTAACTAGATTGTCTAAAGTTGAAATTCCTATGAAGAGTGTTGTGTGCATTTTAATCTCTTCCAGGGTTGCTAAAATTTCTTCTCTTGTTGCACCTTCTTTGGCCATTTGTGCTGCTTTAACTACTTGAAAGCCCAATGCCTGATCCACAAACCCTGAGTCAATTGCTACCACATCTGCTTTTGACATATTTGCCGCTTGACGTGCTGCTTCTGGTGTCCCACTTAACATTTGAGCCACATGAATAGATAAAACTTGTGTATCTTCATCAGCAAATTGATCATATGTTTCTAAAAACAAACCAATTGGTGGCTGACTTGTTTTTGGCAATTCGTGTGCTTCAGCCATTAATTTCATAAATTCTTCACCAGATAATTGGTCGTCAGAATAAATTGTGCCGTCAATCATAATAGATAAAGGCACAATAGTAATATCAAGTTCTTCAGCGATTCCAGGGGCTAGTGCAACCGTAGAATCTGTAATAATTTTAATTTTTTTCATTAAAGTTCACTCTCTTTATTTTTTAGTGAATAAATTTTTTCTTCGTTTCACAGTATATCATGTTTTGCAAAGATTTTCATGAAGTTTTTTTAACCTTAGCCATTAAACATTCAAAATGTGACCGATTGCATAAGTAACACTCATCGTAAGTAGTCCAACAACAATATTTCGGATAATCGCAGGTCTCGTTAAAGCTTTTCCTAATTTTGCCGAAACAAATCCCGTTAAGAATAAGGCAAGAGTTACTGTAATAATCGTTCCGATAATTTTGATATTTTCTGGCAAAGAAATAATCGCCAGTAATGGTAAAGCCGAGCCAATAGTAAAAGCGACAAAACTAGAAATTGCTGCTTGCCAGGGGTTGGTGTAATCATCTATTTCTAACCCGTATTTTTGTTGAACCGTAATTTCTAGTGGTTTTTTCTTCATTATATCTTGAGCAATTTCATCTGCTAGTTTTGAGTTAATCCCTTGTTTGACATAATAATTTGCTACACCCTTAACTTCTTCATCAAAATTCCTTTCTAACTTTTTCTTTTGAATAAATACGGCTGCTTTTTCGGTATCTGATTGGGTAGAAACAGATACATATTCCCCACCTGCCATTGAAAAAGCTCCTGCTAAAACGGCTGCTAAACCAGCAATTAAGATACTATTATTACTTGAACCAGCAGCAGCCACCCCAATAACAACACCAGCAACGGATAAAATTCCATCATTGGCACCTAAAACACCGGCACGTAAAATATTCAAACGTTCATCTAAATCAAGTGTTTTCTTCTCCATTTTTTTCACCTCGCCTTTATTTTACAGCGATTTTTAAAATAACGCACAACTAAAGGTAAGATAATGCTAAAATAAAAAAGGAGGTGAAGAATGAAGATAACTAAAAGTGATTTTTCAACGATTGAACCACATATTACAAACCTATTAAATGCTGATATGTACGACAAGTTAGGACGTATGAGTTCAGACTTTATCAAAATTGGCTTTCATTTGGAAGAAAATGACGAAATTGTCGGTGGTATCAATGGCACATTAACTTATGAAAGTTTCCATATCAATGGACTGGCAATTGATAAACGTTTTCGCGGTTT
>JAITWV010000183.1 GCA_031285105.1 Streptococcaceae bacterium
CCATCGGAAGTCCCCTTGTGGGATATTGCTTAGAAAACCCCTAGCCGATTAAGGAATGAGATTTTTTGGAAGGTGGGTTTCCTTCCAAAAAAGCTGCTTCCGTCTCGCCACAGCAGCCACACCGCCGAGCCAGTCCGCAGCCCAAATGCGAAAGCTCGTAAATGAAGAATACAGTTAAAGTCTTACTTATTTCACAAACTCCAATTAACTTACGCTGTACTAAAGAGAGTGCTTTATTCAAAAATAAAAGCAACACAATCAACTAAAAGAGCCAATAATTAATAATGTATTTTTAAGTGCATTTGGGTACGTCTAAATACATTTTTATTAGGAGGGTCTATATGCTAACTTATGAAAAACAAGAAGAGTGGAAAATCATTACAGGTTTTATGCAATCACCAATTGATATTAAAACAGCATCCTGTAAAAAAATGAGATTATCTGGAAAAAATCAAATTCATTTAAATTACAATCAGCAAATTGAGGCAGTTGAGGAATTTTTTTATAATCATATCTTTCACAGTTTAGGGCAAGCTGAGATTTGGAGTAGGAAATATGATTTAGTACAATATCATTTTCACGCCCCAAGTGAGCATGCAATTGATGGAAAGAAGTTTGATCTTGAGGGACATTTTGTACATACTGGAAAAAATGGACAGTTAGCGGTGATTGGCGTCTTTTTTACTATTGGTAAGGAAAATCAAGCATTTGAAGAAGTTTTGCTAAAAATGGAAGGAAAGAGTACCTTTGAGGTTAAGCATATTATGGACTTTTTCCCAGAAAATAAACAATACTATCATTATCTAGGTTCATTGACTACCCCTCCTTTAACTGAAAGTGTTGAGTGGTTTATCTTCAAAGAAACAAAAGAAATTTCACTTCATCAATTAAAACGTTTTGAAAAAATTCATAATTGCAATTGTCGAAATCTTCAACCAGAGCATGCGCGTTTAATATTAGATGTAACCGAGTAGTTATTTTCTCGGTTTTTTGTTTGTTTTCATTTCTTATGATGTTACAATGAAGTTTCAAGAAAAAGGAGGGCAAAAAATGCAAGAATATATCACACTAATTAATGCCAGACAAAATAACTTAAAAAATGTTGATTTGAAAATTCCTAAGCGGAAAATCACCATTTTTACAGGTGTTTCTGGTTCTGGCAAATCATCAATTGTCTTTGATACAATCGCTCAAGAAGCAGGTCGTCAATTAAATGAAAACTTTTCTAAATTTGCTCGTAACTTTTTGCCTAAATACGCTCAACCTGATGTAGATGAAATTGAAAATCTATCAATGGCGGTGGTGGTTGATCAAAGTCGTATCGGTGGTAATTCTCGTTCAACTTTGGGAACAATTACGGACATTAATCCACTCATTCGCCTACTTTTTTCACGTATTGGGCAACCTCATTTAGGTCCTGCTTGGAATTTTTCATTTAATGACCCACATGGTATGTGTAAAACTTGCGAAGGAATTGGACGTATTGTTGCTCTTGACTTGGATAAGGCACTTGATAAGAATAAATCACTAAATGAAGGAGCCATTTTACTTCCAGGTTATAAAGTGGACTCTTGGCAAAATAAGTTTTACACGCAAAGTGGTTTTTTTGACAATGACAAACCGATTAAAGATTATACACCACAGGAGTTACAGAAATTTCTTTATTCAGAAGGTGAAAAAATTGACTCATTATTTATGGAAGGGATGAGTTCTAATTTTGAAGGATTGGTTTATCGTTTTAACCGCACGAATATTAAAGGTGGAAACGAAACCTCAGCTGCGACGCAAAAGAAAATTGCTCCATTTATTTCAGAGCAAAAATGTTTTGATTGTCATGGCACGCGTTTTAATCCACAAGTGTTAGAGTGTAAGATTGGAAACTATAATATTGCTGATTTTTTGGCGATGCAGGTGGATGAATTAACGCAAGTGATTGGGCAAATACAAGAAGAAAGCATTTCACCGGTTATTCAAAATATTCAACATCGTTTAACAGATTTAATTGAAATTGGCTTAGATTATGTTAGTTTAGACCGTGAAACGTCAACATTGTCAGGTGGAGAAAGTCAGCGTGTCAAAATGGTTAAGCACTTATCGAGTAGTTTAATTGATGTCATTTACATTTTTGATGAACCAAGTATTGGCTTGCACCCAAGAGATGTGCATCGTTTGAACGAATTATTAATAAAATTACGTGATAAAGGAAATACGGTGATTGTAGTTGAGCATGATCCTGATGTGATTAAAGTAGCCGATCATATTATTGATGTTGGGCCAAAAGCAGGAAAACATGGTGGGCATATTACGTTTGAAGGCACGTTTACTGAACTATTAAAGAGCGATACATTAACAGGAAAAGCTTTTGGACAAAAAATTGACTTTAAAAAAACACCTCGTATACCAAAAGAATTTATTGAAACCTCAAAAAGTACCTTGCATAATTTAAAAAATACAAGTTTAAAAGTGCCACTTGGTTTGTTTACAGTCGTTACAGGAGTTGCCGGTTCTGGTAAATCGACACTCGTTAATGGCGTTTTTGCCAAAGAATATCCTGATAGCATTGTGATTGACCAATCGGCTGTAGCTGGTAATATTCGCTCAAATCCAGCAACTTACACCGGCATTATGAATGATATTCGTAAATTATTTGCCACCGTTAACAATGTTTCAGCAGGTTTATTCAGCTATAATTCAGAGGGTGCTTGTGAAACTTGTAAAGGACATGGAGTGATAAAAATGGAATTATCCTTCATGGACTCAGTGGAAATTTTATGTCAAACATGTCTTGGTAAACGTTACAAACAAGAAGTTTATCAGTATTTATTGAATGGTAAGTCAATTGATGAAGTTTTAGCTATGACAATTAGCGAATCTCTTGAATTTTTCGCTGATGAAAAAGCCATCTTTAGAAAACTACAACAAATTGAAGAAGTTGGCTTAGGTTATATGACGCTTGGACAACCTTTAAATACCCTTTCAGGTGGGGAAAATCAACGCTTGAAATTAGCCAAAGAATTAAATAAAAAAGGCAATATTTATATCATGGATGAACCGACAACGGGATTACACATGTCAGATATTACGAGCATCTTTAAAATTATCGAAAAACTGATAAATAAAGGAAACACTGTAATTGTGATTGAGCATAATACAGATGTTATGCGTTCGGCTGATTGGTTAATTGATGTGGGTGTTGATGGTGGTATTCGCGGTGGTGAGATTCTTTTTGAAGGAAAACCAATTGATTTGTTGAATTGTGAAAAATCAATTACTGCTAAATATATTAAATAAACAAAAAAATCCTAAATTTGCATAAATGCGTTTAGGATTTTTTGATTTTTTTAATTAAATTCTTTCACCTGGAAGAAATCAAGTTCAGCCGAAGTTGCACGTCCAAACATTTCAATATCTACTTTTAATTTTTGTTTTTCCAAATCAACCTCAGTCACTTCACCGGTCATTTCAGCAAAGGCACCTTCGGTAATACGAACGATATCACCCACTTGAACTTGTAAATCAGAAACACGAATTTGTAAGTTCATCATTCTCAAGATATCTTCTACTTCTTCAGGTAATAATGGAGCAGGTTTCGATCCAGCACCAGCAGCTCCAACAAATCCGGTAACGTTTTGTGTATTACGCACGATATACCAAGATTGATCAGTCATGACCATCTCAACTAAGACATATCCTGGAAAAATATTTTCTTCGATTTGTTTTTCCTTGCCGCCTTTTTCTTCAATCTTTGTTTCTGTTGGCACAAGGACACGGAAAATGTAATCTTCCATATTCATTGAAATTGCACGAGATTCAATATCACGTTTTACTTTGTTTTCATAACCAGAATAAGTTTGTAGGGCATACCATTCTTTTTCAAAACTTTCTACTGACATATTTTTCACCTCTATATATTATTTATCAAGTTCAAAATAAAAAACCTCAGTCCCCCGAAGTTCCTCACTTGCTGATTATAACACAGCTTTTTGAATTGTACTAGGATGTGTTGCGAAACTATTCATTCTAATAAAATAAGGTTGTTTTTTTTCCATAATCGAGGCGAAATTTTCAGCTTATGTGGTTCATAAGCTGAAAATTTTAACGAAAAGTATGGGAAAAACAGCCTGATTTTATTGTTTTAATAGTTTTCGCAACACATACTACATTAATGAGCTAATTCCTAAGCCAATCAAGCGATCAAATGCCCAGAATAATAAAGCGAAAATGATACTTGTTTCAATAACAACTAACGTATCTTTACGTAAAGCCGTTTTTGATGGCCAAGAAACTTTTTTCATTTCATCGACAACGCTTTTTAAAAATTTCATTCTTCGTCAACTCCTATTTTGTTTCTCTATGAATTGTATGTTTGCCACAATGACGGCAAAACTTTTTAACTTCTAAACGTTCAGTACGCTTATGATCATTAGCTGTAATTGAGTAATTTCTTGAACCACAAACAGTACACGCTAAAGCTGCTTTTTTAATAGCCAAAATGCTCACCTCATTTAACATTCTTGCGTTAAGAGTAACAAAAATATTGTACTAAGTCAATCTATAGTGATATTATAAGAGTATTCATAAATAAAGTGGAGGACAAGGTTTATGCTATTATTAAATACAATTGTTGTGCGTAAAGAAAAACTAACAACAGTGTCAGATACAGTTAGTTTAGATGAAGCTTTAAGAGTTCTTGAGGAGTCAGGTTATCGTTGTGTGCCGATTTTAAGTGAAGATGGCAAAAAGTATAAGGGTAACATCTATAAAATGCACATCTATCGTCACAAGGCAAATGGTGGAGATATGAATGAAAATGTAATGTCATTAATGAAAAATGATAACAAGTTTATTTACTTAACTTCAAACTTCTATAATGTCTTTTTTGATATTAAAGATTTACCATATATTGCTGTGTTGAACGACAATAATGATTTTCATGGTATTTTAACTCATGCTTCTTTATTGAACTTATTAGAAGATAGTTGGAATATCAAAGAAGGAAAATATGTAATGACGGTAGCTTCTGCTGGTGAAAAAGGTGACTTAGCTGAGATGACGAAAATTATCAGCAAACGGGCAAACCTAGCAAGTTGTATGACTTTAGATGCTGGTCGTGACAAATATATCCGTCGTACGTTGTTTACATTGGATAAAGCAACAACAAAAGAAGCATTAGATGAAATCACCAAAAAATTAGAGAAAAAACATTATAATGTGATTGAAGTCGAAGATTTAGATGCATAAAGACAACAAAAGGCGTGGGATGAACTCCAACACGTCTTTTTTATAGGAGTAAAAAAATGAACGTAACGCAAGCAACTAACTGGATACATTCTAGGCTAAAGTTTGGCATTAAACCAGGTTTAGATCGTGTCTATGCTATTTTAGACTTACTAGATAACCCACAAGAAAAAACAGCCTTCATTCATATTGCTGGAACCAATGGTAAAGGCTCAACTACCACCTTTATACGCAATATTTTTACCAAACAGGGCTTAAAAGTTGGTAGCTTTACCAGTCCTTATATTGAAAAATTTAATGAGAGGATTTCGATTGATGGTATTGGAATTCCTGATGAGAAGTTAGTTGAATATGTCCAAAAAATTCAACCTCTTGTCGCAAAAATGGATGCAGATGAACATTTAAAAGACATCACTGAGTTTGAAATTATTACGGCATTGGCTTTTGATTATTTCTACCATGAAAAAGTGGATTTGGCTGTCATTGAAGTCGGATTGGGTGGATTACTAGATAGCACGAATGTGATTACACCAATCGTTTCAGGAATTACCACAATTGGCATGGATCATATGGATATTCTTGGTGATACGCTTGAAAAAATAGCCTTTCAAAAAGCCGGTATCATCAAAGCCAATACACCTGTGGTCACTGGAAATATTCAACCTGAAGCACTAACGGTTATTCGTGAAGTGGCTAGTGAAAAATCAGCCAACATGATTGAATATATGAAAGATTATCAAATAAAAATTCAGGAAGATACATTTACTTACTTTTCTAAAAATCAAGAAATCACCCATTTGCAATTGTCTTTATTAGGGCACCATCAAATGGAAAATGCTGCAATGGCTATTGAAGTTGCGAAAGTATTTGCAGAAAAAATGACTATTGAATTAACACAAGACACAATTCGTGAAGGTCTAAAAGAAGCGTTTTGGCCTGCTAGAATGGAACAACTAAGAAAAACTCCTTTAGTGATATTAGATGGGGCTCATAATGTGGATGCGATGAAGCGATTGGTTGAAAATTTACAAAATTTATATGCAGGTAAAAAACTTTATCTTCTTTTTTCTGCTTTAGAAACAAAAGACATCACACAAATGCTTGATGAATTAGCAACCTTAAGTAATGCCCGAATTTATTTAACCACCTTTGATTATCCTAAGGCATTGGATTTGAATAAGTATCAATATTTGGAAGATGAACGCTGCACAATTGTTTCAGATTGGCGTTTTGGTTTGGCAGAAATTATGGAAAAAATGAAAGAAGAAGATGTCTTTGTAATCACTGGTTCTCTTTATTTTTCATCTCAAGTGCGTCAATATTACTTACAAAAATCCTAACAAAGCAGATGAGTTAATTACTTTTCCAGTAAAATTGTTGTATAATAAGCAAAGTTAAAAATCACGAAAAACCCGAGTAGACTATTCTATTCGGTCTTTCGTGCGTTAAAGGGAGAAAAATGAAATGACAAAAATGATTGTTGGTCTTGGAAATATTGGACCTAAATATGAAAATACCAAACATAATATTGGCTTTATGACAGTAGATGAACTTGCCTCACGACATCAAGTGACTTTTAAAGAAGATAAAGTATTCAAAGCTTCTATCAGTGAATACTTTGAAGGAACGCAAAAGGTAATTTTAGTCAAACCAACGACATTTATGAATGAAAGTGGCAAAGCGGTAGGGCCTTTATCGACTTATTTCAATATTGCTTTGGAGGATTTAGTTGTTATTCAAGATGATTTAGATATGGACGTTGGCAAAATTCGTTTAAGACAAAAAGGTGGTTCTGGTGGGCAAAATGGGATTAAGAGTATTATTTCTCATCTAGGCACCCAAGAATTTCAACGTGTAAAAGTAGGAATTGGCCGTCCTCCGAAGAATATGAGCGTGACCAATCATGTGCTGTCAAGATTTCAAGGCGATCAGGCAATTGAGATTGAAATTGTCATTAAAAAAGCTGCGGATGCTCTGGAATATTGGAGTAGTGGTGGAACGTTTATTGATACGATGAACAAATTTAATGGATGAGGTTGAACGGATGAATTTATTAGATATTATTAGTCAGCAAGAAAAAGTTCAACAGTGGCACCAAGGCTTTTCGGGTAATTTTCGTCAATTAATCACTGGTTTGAATGCTTCAGCAAAGACGCTTGTTATGGCTAGTGCGTTGAATGGTTGGCAAAAGAAAATTCTGGTTATTGCGCCTAGTCTTTATCAAATGAACCAATTGGCAGAAGATTTGGCGAATTTTTTAGGCGAAGAAAAAGTTTTTACCTATCCTGTAAATGAAGTTCTTGCGGCGGAAATGGCGATTGCGTCTCCTGAGTCTGCTAGTGAACGTATTCGCACGCTTGATTTTTTGATTGATGAAGAGGCTGAGGGAATAGTTGTGGCAACAGTTGGGGCGACTAGAAAGTTTTTGCCTTCTGTTGCAACTTGGCAAGCAGCTCACTTTAACTGGAATGTTGGCGATGAGGTTGATTTTGATCATTTAGCGCAAAATTTAGTTTTAATGGGCTACACCAATAATACAATGGTTGAAGCGCCGGGTGAATTTACGATGCGTGGGAGTATTTTAGATGTCTTTCCGTTAACGTTTAAACATCCAGTGCGTATTGAGTTTTTTGATGTCGAAATTGACTCTATTCGTGAATTCGATGAGATAACGCAACGCTCATTGGATAATTTGGAAAACGTTGTGATTCCACCAGCCAATGAGTACGTATTTTCAGCTGAAAATTTAGCGATTGGTGCAGATAAACTACAAGAAGAGTTTGAAAAAAAGCTGTCTGTAACTACTGACGAAGAGTTAAAAAAGGTTATTCAAGGGCATTTTGACGAAGTGTTGACGGATTTAAGACAAGGAATTCCTGGTAATTATAAACATTATTATACGGACTTTTTATATCAACATAAGACCTCTTTATTTGATTATTTTAATCCGTCTTCGTTAGTTTTTGTTGATGATTATGCGCGTATTCAAGAGATGAACCGTCAAATTTCGATTGAAGAAGCACAATGGCAAACAATGAAGTTAGAAGAAGGTAAGGTGTTTTCTAATCAGAATTTTGGCATGGAGTTTTCGGTTTTAATTAAGAACTTGAAGCAACAAAGTACATTTTTCTCTTTGTTCCAAAAAGGAATGGGTGGGTTGCGGTTTGGTTTGGTTCATAATTTTACGTCTCATCAGATGCAACAATTCTTTGGACAAATGCCGTTAGTAAAAGCGGAAGTCGATCGTTGGCGCAAGTTAGGTTACACGGTTGTCTTACTAGCCGATAATGAAGAACGTCAAAGTAAACTAGAAAACTTACTGCATGATTGGGATATTCAAGCAACATTAGTTCAAAACAGTGCATTACTTGAGAATCAAACACAAATTACCATCGGACAAGCGCAAACTGGTTTTGAATTTATTGATGCGAAGTTAATTGTTTTGTCGGAAAAAGATATGTTTAACCGCAAAACGAAAAAACGTCCACGTCGCAGTTTAATGTCCAATGCCGAACGTTTGAAAAGCTATAATGAGCTAAATGTCGGTGATTTTGTTGTTCATGCCAATCACGGTATCGGAAAATATATCGGCATGGAAACCATTGCTCTTGATGGAGTGCATCAAGATTATATGACGATTCTTTATCAAAATGACGACAAATTATTTATTCCTGTCACGCAATTGTCGATGATTTCTAAA
>JAITWV010000199.1 GCA_031285105.1 Streptococcaceae bacterium
TTAAGATATATGTATTGCGTGATATAGTCAGACTATCACAACGAATGAAGGGGATATTATGGACAAATTAAACGAAAGAATCATTCAAGCACATTCAACAAGCATTAAAAACATTCACATCATCGAAAAAACACCTTCGACCATGGATTTAGCAAAAGTGGTGATTCAAGAAAACTCTCCAACACCTGCACTTTTTATTGCTAATGAACAGACGAAAACTCGCGGACGCTTTCAACGAGACTATTTTGCGATGAAAGGAAAAGGCATTTACATGAGTGCGCTCATTCAATTGGATGAAACAACAAACGAATTGCCACAATATACTGTTTTAGCTGCTGTTGCCTTAGTGAAAGCCATTGAAAAATTAAGCAACAAACGTCCACAGATTAAATGGGTGAATGATATTTATTTGAACCATAAAAAAATAACAGGAATTTTAGCAGAAGGAATTACTTCAAGCACCACCAATCGTTTAAGCCATGTAATTGTCGGTATTGGTGTGAATTATCAAATTACACAATTCCCAGAAGAGATTGCTCAAAAAGCTGGCTCATTATTTGAAGAAAATGAAGAAGGTATACCAAGTCGAAATGCGTTAATCGCAGAAATTTGGAATCAATTTTTTGAATGGCTAAAAAAAGATTATATCGCTGAGTATAAGAAATATTCCTTTGTGTTAGGAAAGAAAGTCGTTTTTGAGAAAAAGGGAGTAGTTTATACTGGAAAAGCTGTTGATATTGATGCAAAAGGAGAATTATTGGTGCAAACAAATAGCGAATTGCTGCGTTTATCGTCTGGTGAAATTTCTTTGGCAGAGATTGATGGAGTTGTTTATAAGAAGTTGGAATAAACATCTAGATCTTTTTGAAAAACATTTAGATCTTTTTGAAAAAGATTTCGGGCTTTTTGAAAAAGATCATGAGCTTTGAACAAACATCTCATAATCTTTTGGCTAACACCTCATAGCAAAAAGAGCAGATTTGAGAGAGTCTGCTCTTTTTTAAATTATCTTATTCACCGTGCTCTTGCATGAAGTCAACAACAGCCCCGATCATATTTGCTTCACTCTTGAATCCACAAGTTACTACGTCAGGTGTCCAATCAGTATAACCCAATTTTTCTTGCAATGCCCAAATGCGTTTTTTCACTTCTGGTAATAAAAATGGGGCATTAGAAACTCCGCCACCTAAGATACAGATTTCTGGATCAAATGAAAAGGCTAAGTTTAACACTCCTTTTGCCACCGCATTAAAGAAAATATCTGTTTGTTCAGTAGCTAATTCATCACCTTGTTGCCATAAATCAAACACTTCAATTCCGGTATATTGCTTGCCATCGTTTTTTTGCTCGCTGTAACGTTTGGCCATTTGAACGGTTGTGCCTAATTTTGAGAAGGTATTTAATTCATCATCCATGAACATAAAACCAAATTCTCCACCAAATAAATGTGGTCCATGATGTACTTTTCCATCAAAAATTACTGAACCACCAACTCCTGTTCCTAAAATGAAGAATAACAAATTCTTTTTGCCACGACCAGCGCCATACTTTAACTCAGCTAACGCCGCACAATTGGCATCATTTTCCATTGAAACAGGTAAACCAAAACGTTTTTCAAATTCTGGCTGGATTGGAAAGTGATGAATATAAGGTAGGGCTGACATACCGATGATGACACCAGTTTTCTTATCAGGACCACCAGGAATCGACATGCCCACGCCTTTAATGTCATGGTTTTCTTTCATGATATTGACTACACTCGTCAAGCTGTCATAAAATTCTTCTAATGTTTTTGGTGTTGGTACACTGGCTTGATCTAATAATTCTTTTCCATCCCAAACACCATATTTGATACTTGTGCCTCCGATATCTAAGGCTCCTAGTTTTTCCATATAAATTTCCTCCAATTTTATTCCTAAATATAATTTTAATGGAGCGTTTAGGAAAAAGCAATGTAGCATTTAGAATTTTCTATAACCTCTTTTGCAACTCATACAAAGTGTTCAAAGCATCCATTGGAGTCATTTCTAACAAATTCAACTTGCGAAGCGTATCAACTACTCCCAAATCAGCTAATGGGACTTCATTAAACAAGCTCAATTGCTCATTTTCCAGAACTTTTGGTGTATCCATTTCTTTGGCAGTTGGAGCAGTGTTTTCTAAATGTTCTAAAATACTTGCTGCTCGTTGCAATAATTCAGTCGGCATTCCGGCGATTTTGGCGACATGAATTCCATAACTTTTATCGGCGGGTCCTTCCATGATTTTATGCAAGAAAATAACTTCTCCATTTTTTTCGATGGCACCGACATGAATATTTTTCAAACCAGTTAATCGTTGTTCTAGTTCGGTTAATTCATGGTAATGAGTTGAAAATAGCGTTTTGGCATGTACATTTTCATGAATATATTCAATAATCGCTTGTGCCAATGCCATTCCATCATAAGTTGCGGTTCCTCGTCCAAGTTCATCAAATAAAATCAAACTTTGCGAAGTTGCATGTCTTAATGCTTGATTTGCTTCCATCATTTCGACCATGAATGTCGACTGTCCGCTAATTAAATCATCACTTGCTCCAATTCGAGTAAAAATTTGGTCAAAAATTGGTAATTGTGCGCTCCTAGCTGGAACGAATGAACCAATCTGAGCCATGATAACGCTTAAGGCTAACTGACGCATATACGTTGACTTACCTGACATATTTGGTCCAGTAATTAACAACATTTGCGTGTCTTTATTCATTTGAATAGAGTTTGGAATATACTCTTGACGCCCCAAAACTTTTTCCACTACTGGATGTCGACCGTCGGTAATGTGCATGTGTTTTCCTGATGTTTCAAGTTGCGGGCGAGTGTATTGATAACTTTCAGCCACACTAGCAAAACTTTGGAAAACATCAAGTGCCGCAACGGTTTTTGCACTACTTTGTAAACGAGTGATGAATTTTGCTACAAAGGCACGGATTTCCAGGAATAAATCATATTCTAACTGCATCGACTTTTCCGTTGCCTCTAGTATTGTGCTCTGTAATTTTTCTAATTCTTCAGTACCATAACGTTCGGCATTTTTCAAAGTCGATTTGCGGTAATATCTGCCATCTGTGGGAATTTGGGCTAGGTTTGAGTTCGTCACATGGATGTAATAACCATCTTTTCGGTTATAGTCAATGCGCAAAGTTCGAATACCTGTACGTTTGCGTTCCGCCTCTTCTAGTTCCAGTATCCAACGATTGCCATTTTTCATCGCTTCTTTATAGTGGTCTAATTGCTCATTGTAACCTGTTTTAATTACACGACCTTCAGTAATAGACATCGGTGCTTCTTCATCAATGGCTTGTTCGATTAATTCGACTAATTCAGGGCATTCATCTAAACCAAGCAATAAATCACTCCACTGACCTTCATTAATATTATCAATAATCGCTCGAATGATTGGTATTTGTAGCAAGGAATTTTTCAACTGCAAGAAATCTCTAGCGTTCGCCGTGCCAAATGAAACTCTTCCGGCTAAGCGTTCTAAATCATAAACACCTTTTAATGCTTCTTGTAAATCATGGCGTTCAAAATAATTATCATATAAACTTGCGACCATGTTTTGACGAGCATGAATACGACTTGCTGAAATTAACGGACGATCGATCCACTGCTTGAGTAATCTTCCACCCATTGCTGTTTTTGTTTCATCAAGTAACCATAAAAGTGTGCCATGTTTTTTGCCTGTACGAATAGATTGTGTTAACTCTAAATTGTATTTTGAAAAATAATCTAGCTTCAAAAAGTGACTGGTTTGATAACTTTGCGCTTGTTGCAAATGATTCATCGAGCGCATTTGAGTTTTTGCAAGATAACTCAACAATTTCATCGTTACTTCAATCATCCACTCATCTGTCAATTCTTGTGTTAAAAATGAAAACTCAGACATTTGTGTGATTTCCTCTTGAGTAGAAAAGACCAAATTCAAGCGAGCAAATAGTTTTTCTTTGATATCCTCACTTAATTCTCCACCCAAAACCATTTCTTTTGTTTCTAAAGAGCAAGCTTCATTTAATAGTGCTTCCTCATCTTCTAGTAAAGTTGTTTTTAACTCACCCGTTGCTAAATCCGTATAAGCAAAGGAAAATTCACCACTAGCTAAAGGTTGAACGGCTGTTAAATAGTTATTTTTTCCATTACTCACGCGTTCATCATTGCTCATACAAGTTCCTGGCGTAATGACCTGAACCACATCACGTTTGACAATACCCTTCGCTTGTTTAGGATCTTCCATTTGTTCAGCAACTGCGACTTTATATCCCATTTCTACCAAA
>JAITWV010000244.1 GCA_031285105.1 Streptococcaceae bacterium
TAACCTTTACATTTATGCCCAAATTTTATTGACCTATAAATCGAACCACTATTAAAACCTTTTGCAGCAGCTTCCCTTACGGATTTAAAATAAATAGTTTCATCATCTTTTTTTGCAATTAATGGTTTTCTTTGTTGTTCAGCTATCTTTTCAAACGTTTTTTTAGTTCTTTTACTAGCAATATTTTTATAATATTCACTTCCCCGATTTTCTACTTTATAGCCGAGTTTTCTATACTTATGTTTTAAATTTTCACTAGCAGTAACCCACTCAAGATTTGAAAAATGATTGTCAGATTTTATACCATTTTTATGATTTACTTGTGGTTTATCTTCTTCATTTTTTAAGAACGCCATCGCCACAAGTCTATGAGCATAATATCTTGATTGTTTCCCATTGATCCTGATATTCAACGCAATATATCCATTTTTTGATATTTGTGTACTTAGTATCTTTCCATTTTCGTTTTTAATTAAGCCATTTTCATAGACTAATAACTTTCTATTTTCTATAATTAGTTCTTTTGCTCGCATATGTACTCCTTTACCATATACTAGCAATTATACACTAACTATCAAGAAAGGTATCACTTTTATCAATCTTCATAATCATTCTCCTTTCCGACAATTCCCCTTAAAATATTAACAACAAAACTAAACGGTCGGATATCAATACCTGCTTTGCGTAAGTTTTCTAAAATTGAAATGGTTTCGTTTAAAATGGAGTACGACATCACGAAAAAAATGACATAAAAATCTTTATCTTCTGGGATTAAAAATGTAATCGCAACCGTCAAAATCAAAGCTAAAATATGGGCAACCTTCTTAAACAGACCAATACGACCAAACTTTGAGCTGACTGTATCGTTAATTGAAGCAGCAATCAATCCTGTCACGATATCAACACCCATTGCCAATAAAACAACTACAAAGAGATACGCCACTTGGTGCACCTCTTGTTGTAGGTATGTCCTTAATGTTTCCATATTACATTACCCTCCTTCAATTTGACGTTTCAATTCTGCATTCTCCTCTTCTAACTGAGTAACTTTTAAAAGAGTATCTTCCAATGCTGCTTCCACAATCGCATTTTCTCTCACAAAAAAAGCTACCTTTTCAGATAACTTTTGAATTACTTTTTCAGCTGGTGCGTTCATTTTATTGTTCCTCCAATTTTTCTAAATAAAAATCATTGATGGTATTGATGGCATTTAAAATATTATCGTCAACCACCACAAAACTCATGCGTTGATTTGTGTTTGTCACTAAACCATTAGTGTCTAATTCTGAAAACGTAAGAGAAATGCGATTTCCTTCTCCAGTCACGTGATGGGTAAAACTTGTTATTCGTTTAGTCATCGTTATAAATCTCCTGTTCAAATTTTTCTAAATACAACTGCGCATCATCTTCTAAAACGTTGCCTTTGGGAATGTCATTGGATAATTCTGGTTCATCGTGAGCGTCAGGTTCTTCTAAATAAACTTGATCACCATAAACATCTGCATAGTCTTTTTGTTTTGCATTAATGAACCAATCAAACTCCAATCCATTCTCTCCGTAAACAATAAAATAAGTGGGATGTTTTTCAATGTGGGAATACTTCTTGTCATTCGTCACCGTCAAAAAGACATGATACTGATGTGATTTTTCAATTGTTTCTAAAAATACTGGGTCAAAATGAATGAAAGCCATCTCCCCATCAACAATTTTAGAATTACCAATATCTGTAAAGTAAGCACCGATACGAAATATTTATAAAAATCTACGGATAATTATAAAAATCTACTTTGGTGCGTTCACACAACACCTTTCTGTTTCAACGAGTCTCGCCTTGCAAATTGCTTGCTACTACGATTTGATATAACTCTCCACAGACTTAAATTCCTGAGTATCGTTCAGTACATATTTAGGTGTTCGTTTTCGTGAACGCTCCTAAATTAAATAATTCGCTAGATTTAAAGAAGCATTGTAATCTCTATCAATTGATATTCCACAATTAGAACAATAATATGTTCTATCTTTCAGTTTTAAATCAACTTTTTTATGACCACAATTACTACAAATCTTTGATGAGGCAAACCATTTATCTGCTTTTATTACTTCAATTCCAAACTTTTCAGCTTTGTATTGAATTTGTCTTTGAAATTCATGCAACTTCTGACTCGCAATTGCTTTAGATAAATGTTTATTTTTCATCATTCCCTTGATATTCAACGTTTCCATGACAGTGCGAGATGGCTTGGTTTTCACTATTTCGCTGGTTGCTTGATGTAAATGGTTTTGTCGAATATCCGTAAGTTTCTTGAAAATCATGGAAATTTCATGCTTTTTCTTTTGAAAGTTTTTTAAGTCCTTGATTGGTTGAATATAAATTGGCTTGCGATTGTTTGTGTAACTTTTTGTGTTATTTTCTAACATTCTAGCTACCTGACGTTGTTTGCGTTTCAATCGCTTTTCTAATTGCTTCACTCGTTTTGTTTTATTTATGTTTTTGTAAAATGTCTTGTTTGATACAACAGCTAATTCTTTTATACCAACATCAATCCCTAATGAAACATCTGTTAATTCAACTTCTTCAAATTCTCGCTCAAAGCCAATCGACAAATACCAATTGCGTCCATCATGAGTGATGCGTGGATTTTTGTAGTATTTTTGTCCTTTGGTTAATTTCGGTAACGGTTGACTCGTCTTAATAAAACCAATCTTTTCGCCTCGAAATCCGTCTTTTGTGCGTTTTAAACTTTCATGATTTACAAAGAAACTGGGTTTAGATTTGTATTTCCTTTTTAGTTTTGGATAATCTGCTTTCCCATCAAAAAATCTTTGACGAGCAAGACCAAAGTCAATCACTGCTTGTTTCATGACATTTGAACCAACTTCTTTTAGCCATTTGTGAGAATTAGGCTTTAAAACATTATTGATGAATTTACGAATGTTCATCTGATTCAATGTTTCGTTTTTATCCTGATACCACATTTCAGATTCTTTTAAGGCGAAGTTGTATGCCCAACGAGCTACACCTGATGATTTCCAAAACAATTCTTCTTGCTCTTTAGTTGGAAGAAGTCTTATCTTCTGAGCTAGTATCATTATTTTTCACCTCATCAATTAAACGTTTAGTCTTTTTAGAACGTTGACCATAAAGTCTGTTTGCGAAGACAGTAATGATTTGAATTAAATCATCTGTTAATTCTTCTTCTTTTGACTTTTCTTCGTGGTCAATAACTTCTAATTCAACACCGTTGATTTCACATAAATATTCAATCATTTCAAAACCAAAACGTATCAATCTATCTTTATATAGAATGACTACTTTAGAAACTTCTCGATTGTTTATCTTTGAAATCAGTTGCTTTAAACCTTTTTTCTTATAATTAATACCACTTCCTACATCTTGAATAACTTCAAATTGATAGCCTTTGGCATACATATAAGATTTTAAGTTTGAAACTTGTGTTGCTAAATCGTCTTTTTG
>JAITWV010000305.1 GCA_031285105.1 Streptococcaceae bacterium
TCATCATTCAAGAACGTGATTATATAACCAATAAAAAAGCAATTGGGTATCGTAGTTATCATATGGTGCTTGATTATCCAGTAGAAACAATTAATGGACGCAAAACGATTATGGTGGAAATTCAAATCAGGACTCTTGCGATGAATTTTTGGGCAACCATTGAACATTCGCTTAATTATAAATACAACGGTGCTTTTCCTGAAGAAATTAAAATGCGACTAGAACGCTCAGCCGAAATCGCCTATAAATTAGATGAAGAAATGAGTAAAATACGTGAAGAAATCATTGAAGCACAACGAATTTATGACCCTGGGATGCGTTCAACCTCTGATGGTTTGGGCAATCAAGATGACGATGATTTAATGAGGTAGAAGATGAAAATTGCAATTTGTACAAATGAATCAAAAAAATCTCAAAGTGTTGTGAAAGAATTAATTCAAAAAATAAACGCACAAGAACAATTAACACTTGATTATGAAAATCCTCAAACCGTGATTTCCGTTGGTGGCGATGGGACGTTACTAAAGGCATTTCACCAATATAAAAATAAAAGTGACTCCATTGAATTTGTTGGAGTGCATACAGGGCACTTAGGCTTTTATGCAGACTGGCGTGACTTTGAATTAGATGAATTAATCGTTTCATTGTGCACGAAAGAACGGATGAAAGTAAGTTACCCACTACTAGAAATCGAAGTTCTATTAAATGATGAAAGCAAGCATACTTATTTAGCATTAAATGAGTCAACGATTAAAAGTGTGACGACAACCATGGTTTGTGATTTATCCATCAGTGGTGAGTTGTTTGAAAGTTTTCGTGGCGATGGTTTGGCTTTTTCAACACCGACAGGTTCTACAGCTTATAATAAGTCCGTTGGAGGAGCAGTGGTTCATCCATCTATTCCGGCCATGCAAATAACGGAAATAGCCTCATTGAACAATCGAATTTTTAGAACACTAGGCTCACCCATGATTATCTCAGAAAATGAATGGGCAAGTATTGACTTAAAACAAGCAGAAAGTTATATTGTAACAATTGATCATATTGTTGTTGTTCGCGCAAACATTCAATCAATTAGATACAAAATAGCCGACCAAAAAATTCATTTTGCTTCAACTAAGCACATGCATTTTTGGAACCGGGTAAGAGATGCATTTATTGAAGAGGTAAACTAATGGAATTTAGCTGGAAATATGAAAAAGAATCCTCGCAACTTTTGCGGGGGTTCATTCGTGATTGTGGGATTAGTAAACAACTTTTAGCAAAAATCAAGTTTCAAGGTGGAAAAATTGAAGTTGACGGTATTGAGCGGACCGTTCGGTATCTGATTCATCAAGGAGAAGTTTTAAAAATAACCATACCAGATGAATTAGAACATGAAACCATGCTAGCAGACGACACCCCAATTGAGATTGTTTTTGAAGATGAACATTTATTATTAGTGAATAAACCAGCAGGTGTTGCTAGTATTCCCGCACAATACCACCCAAATGGCACCATGGCAAATAGAGTCAAAGGTTATTACAAACGACAAGGGTATAAAAATCAAGTCATTCATATTGTGACAAGATTAGACCGAGATACAACCGGATTAATGCTTTTTGCCAAACATGGATTTGCCCATGCGCAACTAGATGTGTTATTACGAGCAAAAAAAGTGGAAAAAATGTACAAAGCTTTGGTTAGTGGAGACATTGAAACATTAAAACAGACCAAAGATATCATTGCCCCAATTGGACGAGATTATTCTTCTTTGATTAAAAGGACCGTCAGTCAGGAAGGAAAATTTGCACATACTGAATATCTAGTAGAAAAAGCAACTGAAAAACTTGCTTTAGTTGATATCAGGCTACATACAGGACGAACACATCAAATTCGGGTACATTTTGAATATATGAATACTCCCTTACTTGGCGATGATCTGTATGGTGGGAAAATGGACTTAGGAATGAACAGGCAAGCATTACATTGTGCAAAATTAAGCTTTGAACATCCATTTACTAAAGAAAAACTTAACTTTTCACAGCCGATACCCCCTGATATGAAAGCGATTGTGATTAAGTACTTCTAAAGACTGATTTATTATTAATAAAATGGACTTATAATCTGCACCAGACAAGTGAATGGAGAAGATTATATGAAAAAAATTGGAAAAGCATTTAATACCATTGAAGCGCTCGAGTTAGCTAATCGTGCAAAAATTTTAAAAGAAACCAAAACAATGAATGAAATACAACGTAAAAAAGCAATGAAAATTATTCACGCAGCATCATTAGCCACCGCAGGAATTGGTGCAGGATTGGCACAACTTCCAACTAGTGATGCAGCTTTGATTGTACCTATTCAAGTGACAATGGTGGTTTCATTAGCGAAAGTATTTAATCGTCCGCTAAAAGAAGGAGCAGCCAAAAGTTTAATCATGCAGACTACTGCAACAATGATTGGCCGAGGAGTGAGTCAGTGGTTTGTTGGTTGGATTCCTGTTGCAGGTAATGCGATTAATGCAACGACCGCTTTTGCAATAACTGAAATACTTGGGTGGATTATTGCGAATGAATTTTCACAAGAAAAAATAGAAGGCGAAATTTAGCCTTCTATCTTTTCTTGTTTTATGCTTCAACCAATTTAAATGAACTCCAAGGTTTCAAAAATTCCAACAAGAATAATTCGTCATCAGAAATTCTGCCAACCACATTGACACGTCCATCATTTTTCATTTCTTTTAAAGCAATTTGTGTTTCGCCTTTGTATTGTCCATAACCAACATTATCAATCAACACATCGCCACGTTTGATATCATCTGTATCATGTGCTGGAAATTCTAAATCACGATAAGTAATCCGTGTCATCGTCGAACGCAACATATACTCAGAACGATCCCCACGGTAGCCATGATCATGCTCAAATAAACATTTACGTTCCGGTTCAGTAATTGTATCACGCACCACTACTTTAATTGAAGGTTCTGGTGTGAAGAATGCTTCAGACATAGCTTTCATTTCAGCTTCTGAGGCATAAGCATTCCCAATAGAAATATCATTGATGCCACCGATTAATTTCAAATGTTTTACTTGAGTAGCAATTTCTAACGAGCGATGATTTTCCAATGAACATAAGCCATCTTGTGTCGGCCATGGTCCAAAAGTTGCATCATGTGAATTCACAAATGCCATCGTGTTGATATTGTATTTATTAAACTGTTTCGTACAATACATAAAATGATCAAATGCTAATCCTGTATAACGATGTGGGTAAAAATTATGTGAACCCATCAAGTTGTCAACATTTGGTGAGTAAGACATGATATTGTCAACATAACTTGTTCCACCAGACATATTGATTTCAATTTTGATGTTAAATGGATTACGCGTCATACGTGCTTCTTCAGCTCCGGTAAACCCTAAGTCCAAACGCACACCATAAGCGCCCATTTCGTGAAAGAATGAAAGATCATCATAGCTAATTTCTAGTTGTTTAAATAAATTTGGTGCAATATCAACCATTACTTCCATGCCTAATGAATTGGCATAATCAACTGATTTTTTAAAACCAGCTAAAACTTCTTCTTTATTGCCGGTGATTTCTAAAAGCGAAGTAAAGACGCGTTTGAAGCCATATTGATGTGCCAAATCTAAATAGGCTTGATCTTTTTCAAATGTTGAACGCTCTGGATAAATACTAATACCTAGTTTTCCCATCTATTTTCTCCTAATTTTCATTTTGTATAGTCCAATTTTAACACTCATGAAAGCGGTTGTGAATGTTTTTGTCTGAAAGAAATTTGAGTACCAAGTTTACTGTCTGTACGAGTGCGCTCATTTTTTTGCTAAGTACACTTCCTTTGGAAAAATGACTGTGGTCGATTGTAAAAATGCCTTACTACTTTTACCTAAATGCCTTACTGCTTTTACCTAAATGACTATGGTCGTTTGCGTAAATGACCACGGTCGTTCGCGTAAATGCCTTACCCTTTTTTCAAAACGACCATAGGCATTTTACAAAAAGAGTAAGGCATTTATTTTTCTTCTTAAGATATGTTAGGAAAACTATTTAAAACAACTAAAATAAACCAATCGCATTGCCATGTTTATCGACATCCATATTCAAAGCCGCTGGTTTTTTCGGTAAACCTGGCATCGTCATAACGTCTCCAGTTAAAGCAACAATAAAGCCTGCGCCTAATTTTGGCACAAATTCACGAATCGTGATATCAAAATCTTTTGGTGCTCCTAGTGCGCTTGGGTCATCTGATAATGAATATTGTGTTTTTGCCATACAAATTGGCATTTTGTCCCAACCGTTAGCAACAAAGGTTTTTAATTGCATTTGTGCTTTCTTTTCGAGAATTACTGATTTACCACCATAAATTTTTGTTACAATTGCGTGAAGTTTGTCCTCAATAGACATTTCATCTTCATATAGTCTTGAGAAATTTGGCGTTGTCGTCTCAATCATTTCAACAAGAGCATTTGCCAAGTG
>JAITWV010000312.1 GCA_031285105.1 Streptococcaceae bacterium
TTTTGAAGAGACAGATGGCTTATTGCCTTGTGCCTTTCAGTCAATGTATGATGTACGCCGAGTGGGTGAGGAAATTTATTTAGATGCAACACTTATTCAACGCTCAAATGACATGTTAGTTGCTCATCATATCAATGCCATGCAGTATGTCGCATTACAAATGATGATTGCGAAACATTTTGGTTGGAAAGTTGGAAAATTTTTCTATTTTATTAACAACTTGCATATTTATGACAACCAATTTGAACAAGCACAAGAATTATTAAGTCGCACAGCAAGTGAAATGTTACCAATTTTGCAATTGAATGTGCCAGATAAAACACCATTTTGGCAAATTCGTCCAGAAGATTTTGAATTAGTGAATTATGAACCTGTAAAACCACAGTTGAAATTTGACTTAGCAATCTAGGAGGAATTAACATGTTAGGAGCAATTTGGGCGCAAGACAAAAACGGCTTAATTGGTAAAAATGATCAACTTCCATGGCATTTGCCCAATGATTTGAAGCATTTTAAAGCCAATACCTTGAATAAAAATGTCGTGATGGGTCGTAAAACATTTGAAGGATTTGGCAAAAGACCTTTACCCAATCGTGTGAATATTGTTTTGACTAGAGATACTGATTATCTCGCTGGTAATGTGATTGTTTTGCATACACTTGAAGAAGTGCTCGAATTTGCGCGTGCTTCTGATAAAGAAACCATGATTATCGGTGGTTCGCAAATTTATCAAGCGTTTGAACCGTTTTTAGATGAATTGTATGTAACTTATATTGACGGGGTATTTGAAGGAGATGCGCATTTTCCTGAATTTGATTGGACGAAATTTGAAAAAGTTTCAACTGAGCAGGGAAATGTTGACGAAAAAAATAAATATCCACATGAATTTGTTCGCTATACCAAAATTAAATAAAAATAAACCTCGTATGACACTTCAATTAAGTCATACGAGGTTTATTTATTTTACATATGATGCACACGTTTACCTAAAACTGGTTTAAGCACTGGATAAATAGCTAAAGCAATCACAAAACCTAAGCCGCCTTGCATGACATTTACTGGAATACCCGCTGTGGCAACGGCAAATGAACCAAAAATAATTGCCCCACCCACAAAATAGCCACCAACTAAAATCAACCAACATAAAATCATTCCAATAATACGACTGATATTTGATTTCTTCTGTTCACCAAAGTAACCTGCCACAAAGCCCATTAAACCATAAACAAGTAACGTTACCGGTGCCCAAATCCAAAAACCAGCAATTCCATCAATTAATAAACCTGATAGACTACCGATGATAAGTCCTTGTTTTTTTCCTAATAAAAAAGCACTTATAAAGACGACAACATTGGCTAAAGTAAACATCTCACGCCCAACTGGTATTTTTACGACTAAGCCCATCACAACGGTAAAAGCAATTAACATTGAAGTTAATGTAAGTTTTTTTAATTTCATCTTCTTCTCCCTTTGTTGATTTTTCTATTATACAATAACAAAAATCAATGATGGTGTAAATAATTAATTACTTTTAGTTACTTCTTTTGCTTTTTGATACATGACATAATGATGCTGTCAAATAATACAACAAATCAAATCTTAACTATAATTTTAGTATGAAAACGTAGACAAAAAGAGTACAATGAAGGCAAATATTTAAATAAAGAGGTTGAACAAATGGAAAATCTACGTTATAAAAGCGTATTTGATATTATTGGTCCAGTGATGATTGGTCCTTCTTCTTCCCACACAGCTGGTGCGGCTCGTATTGGTAAGATTGTACGCTCAATTTTTGGTGAACAGCCAGATAGTGTTGATATTCACTTATATGAAAGCTTTGCGAAAACTTATCGTGGTCATGGAACAGACATCGCCTTAGTTGGTGGGATTTTAGGAATGGATCCAGATGATGCACGTTTGCGTGAATCATTAAAACTTGCTCATGAAGCTGGTGTTGAAGTGGCATTTATTCCGCATAAAGAAGATCGCGCTGAACATCCAAACACTGCTCGTTTAGTAGTTAAAAAAGGCGAGCGTGTCTTATCAGTTACCGGTATTTCCATTGGTGGTGGTTCTATTTCAGTCACTGAATTAAATGGTTTTGATATTTCACTTTCGATGGGCTCACCAACATTTATTATTGTTCAACAAGATGTACCAGGTGTTGTTGCCCAAGTAACCGCTTGTTTGAGTGCACATCATATTAATATTGCGAAAATGAATGTGACGCGTGAAGCTAAAGGTGAAAAAGCGATTATGATTATTGAAGTTGATACCAAAAATGTCGATGATGCCTATGATCAAATTCGTAAAATTCCTTATTTGGATAATGTGAACTTTTTTGTGTAGAAAGTAGAGGAAAAAGCATGTTTTATAGTGTTCAAGATATTATTGATCAAGCAAAAAATTATGAGTCAGTTGCAGAATTGATGATTGCAACTGAAATTGAATTAACTGGTCGCTCGCGTGAGGATGTCATTGCTTTAATGGAGCGTAATCTTGAAGTGATGAAAGAGTCCATTGATGAAGGCTTAAAAGGAGCAAAATCAGTTACGGGATTAACTGGCGGAGATGCCAAAAAAATGAATGATTATCTTGATAGTGGCAAATTCTTGAGTGGTGAGACGATTTTAAAAGCCGTTCGTAATGGAATCGCCGTCAATGAAGTCAATGCGCAAATGGGCTTAATCTGTGCTACTCCTACGGCTGGTTCGGCTGGTTGTGTACCTGGTGTATTATTTGCAGCTGTCGAGCGCTTAGGTTTGACTCATAAACAACAAGTCGACTTCTTATTTACCGCTGGGGCATTTGGCTTAGTGATGGCAAACAATGCTTCAATTTCTGGAGCAGAAGGTGGTTGTCAAGCAGAAGTCGGTTCCGCATCTGCAATGGCTTCAGCTGCTTTAGTTATAGCAAATGGTGGAGATGCGACAATGGCTTCTCATGCACTAGCGATTACTTTAAAAAATCACATGGGCTTAATTTGTGATCCTGTGGCTGGTTTAGTCGAAGTTCCTTGCGTGAAACGTAATGCTCTTGGTACCTCACAAGCCTTTATTTCAGCAGATATGGCTTTAGCAGGTATTCAATCAATCATTCCAGCTGATGAAGTAATCATTTGTATGTATCAAGTCGGAAAAGCAATGCCATCAGCCTTTCGTGAAACAGCAGAAGGTGGTCTAGCAGCAACACCAACAGGCAAAAAATTAATGGAGAAAATCTTTGGTTAAGAAAATTTTAGGAATTACAAAATAAAAATAAATATCATTTGACTATTTTGGATAGTAAAGTTATTATACTCAACGTGCTAGAGAAATTAGCCATTAATGATGATTACTTACCAGTTGCACTCTTGAAATTTTTAACCAACAAACTTCGCCCCGCTTTCAAGGTCGCTGCACAATATAGCCATCCAAAAACGAAAAGAAGCGACAGTCCCCCAAAATCCTGTCGCTTCTTTTCGTATTTATTTTTAAAAACTCACATTATCAGGATCAGAAGTTACACCTGCCACACCTTTAAATGAAGTGCTGATATACTCCATATCCTCAGGTGTAATTTCAAAATCAAACAATTGAATATTTTCGGCAATTCTTTCAGGTGTCACTGATTTGGGCAATGGCAAGAAACCTTTTTGTAAGCTCCAACGTAAAACCAATTGCGCTACTGATTTATTGTATTTTTCAGCCAAATCAGCTAATTCTTTGATTTCAAAAATACGTCCAAGTCCAAGCGGGGAATAGGCTTCACAAATCATACCTAATTGTGTACTATAAGCAACTAGTTCTTCTTGTTGATCACTTGGATTCAAGAAAATTTGATTGACCTGAGGCGTGATTTTTGCCGTTTTCATCAATTCTTCAATATGATGTTTACGGAAATTTGAAATACCTATTGCACGAATTTTTCCTTCATTATACGCTTCTTCCATCGCTTGCCACGTACCTGCATTTGCTTCTTGCCATAAATTATCACGTAATGCAATCGGGTTAGGCCAGTGAATCAAGTATAAATCAAGATAATCTAGTCCTAATCTTTCTAGTGATTCTTTGATCGCCACTTTTGCTAATTCATAACTATGAAAGCGTGAGCCTAGTTTTGTTGTCACGAAAATTTCTTCACGAGGAATGCCTGACTCACGAATGGCTTTTCCAACACTTTCTTCATTCTTATAAGCACTTGCAGTATCAATATGACGATAACCTGCTTTTAACGCTTCCAAGACCGAATTTTTTGCTTGTTCACCATTTTCTGCTTGCCAAGTGCCAAAACCAACTGTTGGAATCTTTACACCATTGCTTAATGTATATGTCTCCATTTTTTTCTCCTTTTATTTAAGATCAAACGAATTATTTCCCTCGTTTGATTTATGTAAAAAATGCCAGAACACGCCTGACATTCTTATGATTAATTAAAAATCAACTTCATCCGGATTTTTCGCTAAACCAGCTACTCCATGTAGACTGCTGATAAATGCCATATCTTCTTGAGATAATTCAAAATCAAACAACTCTCCATTTTCCTTAATACGCTCAGGAGTGACTGATTTTGGCAGCGGATTAAAGCCTTTTTGTAAACTCCAACGTAAAACTACTTGGGCTACTGATTTGTTGTATTTCGTAGCAATTTCGCTCAATGATTCAACTGCAAAAATTTTTCCTGTTCCTAATGGAGAATAGGCTTGAGTTAAAATATCGTGTTTTTTATTATAGTCAACTAACACTTCTTGTTGATCAGATGGGTTAACCAAAATTTGATTGACCATTGGTTTTACCTTTGCTGTTTTCAATAAAGCATCAATATGGTGGGGATGAAAATTAGAAACACCAATTGCACGAACTTTTCCTTCTTCTAATGCTTTTTCCATTGCTTTCCAAGCTTGTGCATTCGCTTGTTCCCAATTATCGCGTAAAGCTTTTGGATTTGGCCAGTGAATTAAATACAAGTCCACATAGTCTAAACCTAATTTAGCTAATGAATCATCTAACGCCTTCTTTGCTTCTTCATAGCCATGCGCATCGTTCCATAATTTCGTTGTAATAAATAACTCTTCACGAGGAACACCTGATTTGGCAATCCCACGTCCAACACTTTCTTCATTACGATAAACTGCTGCTGTATCGATATGACGATAACCAGATTCAATTGCTGCAAGAGTTGAACTTTCTGCGACATCGCCATCTGGAGTTTGCCAAGTACCAAAACCAACTACTGGAATTTTGATACCATTGGATAAAGTATAAGTATCTGTTAATGACATAATAAAAATCTCC
The DNA here is from genome assembly GCA_031285105.1 of Streptococcaceae bacterium. Lineage (GTDB taxonomy): Bacteria > Bacillota > Bacilli > Lactobacillales > Streptococcaceae > JAITWV01. The sequence continues at coordinate 5,273 of JAITWV010000312.1, forward strand.
TTTTCGTGAATATTATTTTTGTCCCAATTAAAAGTGTAATACTTCATGAAAAGGTTATCAAGTTATTTATTTGAAAAATCAGTCAAAAGTCGCAGAAATAATCCGACTTTTGCTTGAAGCATTTTTTACTATTCCAAACTATACTATGAATATAAAAAACGAATGGAGGAAATTATCATGTCATTTATTCTTTTTGTATTAGTTGTTCCTTTTGTTATCGGTTTAATTTTGAATCAACAATTAGGAATCAAACTTTCTAGAACAGATAAAAAATTATTAGGTGTAGCAGGTGGAATTGCTGAATATTTTAAAGTAGATGCAACGATTGTTCGTATTGTTTTAGCACTTTTGATTGTTTTTACTGTAGTAAGCTTTCCAAGTTATTTTACTTTGGCACTAGGAATGAGTAAGGGGTAGGAAAATAACAATTAATTTATAAAAAGACTTGTAATCTTAAATAAACTTCTCTATAATTATCAATGTTGAGGTTCAGTAGCTCAGTTGGATAGAGCATTCGCCTTCTAAGCGAACGGTCGGGGGTTCGAATCCCTCCTGGTTCATCCTATTGATTAAAAACACCATTGAATATTATTTCAATGGTGTTTTTTGCTGTCGTGTTAGTACAGTGATTGTTATTGTTGGTTTTTTT
>JAITWV010000319.1 GCA_031285105.1 Streptococcaceae bacterium
GAAAAAGAAAGCAATCATTAAGTTAGCTGAAAGCCTAATGTTTGAACTCGGCGAAGCAGAATAGGAAAGTAGCCTCAGTTAAATAAGCTGAGGCTTTAATTATCTTTTCGGGTCAAAAAATTAATCCGTATTTTTGAGTTTGGTATAGCCTTGCTAAAAGGAAACACACCGATAAATCGAAATTTGACGGGCTGTTCAGCCTAGACTTGTTGATGCAGACCACCAACAATTTGCCACCTAAAAAGTTACATCTATTAAATTACAAGAAGAACTTTAAAAGTCTAACTTGTCAAGGTTATTATTTACGGAAAGGGTTTTTATGGTTTTGGCACCAATTTCTGCCACAACTCTGCCGCAGCAATTCGGTGATTTTTCGTGACTTGATGTGATATTCTTACTTCATCATCAAAAAAGGAGGAAATTAAAATGATGAATGAAGAAAAAACAGAAGGAAGCATATTTCAGCAAAAAAAGAAGCATAATCTCTTAGGTGCAGGAATCGCCACGGTATTCCTAGCCGCAGGTAGTGGGTTTTTAACCAGTCAGGCTGCCGCTTTAAACGAGGGTCGTCTCGCCACCTTTGCTGATAAAAATTATGACGAACTGAAGGAAGCTAACGTAGATGAAGAATCAATGTTCACATCCAATGACAGCAATCTGACCTTTGAGCGGGAAGTCGATAACTTGACCCACAAAATAGAAGTTGAGCTAGACGGAATCATCGTCGATGAAAATGGGGAACTAACGATTAATTTTGGTGATGAGCGCTTCGACTGGTCCAGCTGGTCAAAAGGCATGGCGGAAAATGATTTTTTCATCGAATTAGAAGTTTCCAACGTGGCGGAAGGCGGAAAAGTAATTATTTCAGGATCCTCACAACTTGAACAAAAAGATGGACGGAGCGCAGTAGTCATCTCAACAGAAGAATTAAATGAATTCGAAGTCAATGAAGAAGGCTATATTAGCTGGAGAAGAATCGTACCTAATCCAATCGATTAAATCTTAGAATTCAAGATTACATTGCCACTGCATCTTAAAGGCAAAAGAGAATACAAGATTCTATATCAAGCTTCTTTTCTCATAGTGAATCTGCAATCGAAAAAACTTAGTAAACCGTGGCCGGCCTTATTAAAATGGAATCCATGGGCAGTTCATATTAAATACCGCCATTTGACTTTGATGAAATTACCCAATAAACCGAGAGTGAAAATGCTGGATATCAAGGTCTAGCATTTTCACTCTCATTTTTTTAACTGATACTCCAACTCGAGCAAGCAGACTAAACCAAAATTTGTAGGAACGATTCCAGATGAGGTAAAAAAGTTTGAAGTACTGGACACAATCCAATATAATTAAATAGAGGAGATAGAATTTTAAGAGGTGATGCAATGGGTTTGATAATAACTGGCTTTATTTTGGTGGGTCTTGGTTTCTTTTTATTAATAACTGGACGTGGCGGTTTATGGCTTATTGGAGGGTTTTCGGAATTACATTGGGCAATCAAGCAAAAATATGATGAGAAGAAATTTTCTCGCGCTGCAGCATGGATTCCGCTCTCAGCGGGTGCTTTCTTGTTTTCAATGGAAATTGTGAACGATAAGTGGCTACCCATTTTGACTATGAGTTTCTTTATATTTAATTCGGCATGGTGGGTGTTTTTACGCAAGGCCAAAAGATTTAAGAGGTGAGATTCATAAAGATAACTTTGGAAAGTGACTCCAATAAACCTTATGAGTGGAGTCAGATTGCAATTTGCGAGTTAATTATTTGCCGACTAATCATACCTGCCGCCTAAAATAGACCTAAAGTACCACTACGATACTTCAGGTCTATTTTTTTAGCTACCGATTTACCTAATCTATTGATCAATTATATACAGCGATAACCTACGCTCAAATTTTCAGAAACATTGATACTGCCATGAATACACCAATACCAGATATTGGACATGTTAAGGAAATCTTAATATTATTAAACACACTTGCTGCAATGAGTTACAGTAATCTCAGAATTCCTTGTCAAATTTATATGAAGCTATTTCTGAGAACCTATTTTGAGTAAATGATTCAGCTCGTCAAATCGAAATTTATGTAGCTGATTAATAAAAAGCAATATTTCTAAAAAAGATGTGGCAAATTTTGTCTTCTTATCTTTCATAAAAAAGACGCCAAGAAGTGAAAATTGAACCTAACTTCTTGGTGTTTCCTATACGGGCATTTAATAACAAAATGAGAATTGATTAACCATTAAGCTAAACATATTATTTACCCTAGCAAAATTTCTAATACTGAGGTTTCTGCTTTATCACTTAATCCCTTTTCGATCGCTTTTTTATAAATATCTAAAAGTGAATCTAATAAATTTGTTTCCATTCCCTGTTCTCTAACAGTGTCAATCGCGGTATAAATTGCCTTCATAAATCCTTCTACTGTGGAAATTCCATTGCTATAATCCTTTTCTAAAAGTTGATTTACCACCAAATCTGATCCAGGCACCATTGCTGAAAACTGCTTCATAATTAAAGGCTCTGGAAGGTTTAGTTTTAACGCGATTGCAACTGGAATAATTAATGACATACTTGTTAAAGCAGCACTTATCAGCATTGGGGTTTCCGCTTTTGAAGCCTCTCCAACTTTACCCAGATGGTAAACTTCAGCGATATTTGTTAATACTTCTCTCCAAAAAATCTTATCTGTTTCTTCAGCCCCCAATAAAAAATATCCATGTTGATTATCTGCTTCAGGTGGCATTAACATAATTGAAGCTTGTGAAACCTTTGCTCCCAACTCTTTACCTTTAGTAGCGATATCCTCTATCTCTTTTACACTTGTTGTTGTTCCAATAAGTATATTTTTACCATTTAAATTTGATTTTGTTTCCTCATTAAATAGAACTTCATGAACAGCATTGGCATCCATCACAAGTATTATTGCAGCATCTGACTCGCTAATAGCTTGAGATACACCTGAAGCTGCAATTGCACCTAAATCAACTAGCTCTTTCGTTCTGCTTGCTGTTCTATTAAAGACAATAACCTCCATGCCGATTTTTAATAAAGCTTTCCCCATAATTGTTCCAATTGTTCCTGTCCCAATAATAGCTATTTTCATACGAAAAACCTCCATTTTAAATAAGTTCTTTTAAGTTTTTATTAAGCGTAGTTAAGCTTTCCACCAGTATTTTTCGTGATTCAGGCTTTAACATTGCGAAAGCTTTAAACTGAGCATCAAGCATTTTTGTGATAAGATTCGACATTTTTTCGAAACCATTATCTGTTAACAAAATCATTTTTGTTCTTCTATCTGTAGTGGATTCTTTTAATTCTAAAAAGCCATCTTTACACAAAGCTGTCACGATACTATTGACCGTTTGTTTAGGTAGAAAACTCTGCTCGCAAATATTTTTCTGAGTACATGTAGTCTGATTCTTTTGAAAAAAATAGATTATATCCAATACTTTAAGGTAGGGATGTGAAACTCCTATCTTTTTAGCGTATTGCACGTAAATTGCATCCATTTCTCGTAAATTTAAGCATAATAAATCAAGTTGCTGAGATAAATATTCATTATCGTCCATATTCTCCTCCTTTTACATAGTCCTAATCCGGACTGTCTCTGTACAGACTATTGTATGATTGTAATCAAAATATGTTAATGTTTTTTTGAAATTTAGTTGAAGTTTGCTTCTGTCAAATTGCAATTTGTCGCAAAGATGTGATTCAATATTCATGTCGTACCAATCAAATCGAAAAGAGTGCTAATAGCACTCTTTTTTGTTGACCTATAGACTATCCTATGATATACTGAGTTTGCAAACAGTGCTAATAGCACTAAAAGCTTGACATTGATTATTAAATTGCCGAAGAAAAATCTAATACAAATTTAGTCGAGAAAGAATCTTTCTAAATGATGGTCCATAGGGCATTTTGAGGTCACTCAAAAAAATTTAAAACGTTTCACTAAGGAGGTAAAAGTGGATATTTTAATTTTAGGTATCTTAATGGAATTCCCTGCAAGTC
>JAITWV010000333.1 GCA_031285105.1 Streptococcaceae bacterium
ATAACGGATTGCCGCAAGCAAATGCCGAAAAATGCGTATATACACGCCAAGAATGGAGAACTATATTGAAATTTACAGAATTAGGTTTATCAGGAGAAATTCTAGCAGCGATTGAAAAAGCAGGTTTTGAAGAAGCTACACCAATTCAAGGAGAAACAATTCCTTTAGCACTTAAAGGTTTAGATGTAATTGGTCAAGCACAAACAGGTACTGGTAAAACAGCTGCTTTTGGTTTGCCAATGTTAGAAAAAATTGATCCTAAAAACCAAATACTACAAGGGTTAGTTATCGCACCAACGCGTGAGTTAGCTATCCAAACACAAGAAGAATTGTTCCGCTTAGGTCGCGACAAAAAAATTCGTGTACAAGCAGTTTATGGTGGAGCGGATATTTCTCGCCAAATTCGTGGATTGAAAGATCGTCCACATATCGTTGTTGGTACACCAGGACGTATGTTAGATCACATCAACCGTAAAACCTTAAAATTAGAAACAGTTGAAACATTAGTCTTAGATGAAGCAGACGAAATGTTAAACATGGGATTTTTAGAAGATATTGAGTCAATCATCTCTAAAGTGCCTGATACTCGCCAAACATTGTTATTTTCAGCAACGATGCCTAAAGAAATCAAAGCAATCGGCGTGAAATTCATGAAAGAACCCGAACATGTTCAAATTAAAGCTAAAGAAATGACAGCAGACTTAATTGAACAATTCTATATTCGTGCCAAAGACTTTGAAAAATTTGACATCATGACTCGTTTGTTTGATGTTCAAAAACCTGAGTTGACAATCATATTTGGTCGCACAAAACGTCGTGTTGATGAATTGTCTCGTGGTTTAGAAGCTCGTGGTTATCGTGCAGAAGGTATTCATGGTGATTTAACACAACAAAAACGTATGTCTGTATTACGTGCTTTCAAAAAAGGTGATTTAGATATTTTAGTTGCTACCGATGTGGCTGCTCGTGGATTAGACATTTCAGGTGTAACTCACGTTTATAACTATGATATTCCACAAGACCCAGAAAGTTATGTTCACCGTATTGGACGTACTGGTCGTGCGGGTAAAGACGGAATTTCAGTTACATTTGTGACACCAAACGAAATTAGCTATTTACAAACAATTGAGCAGTTAACGAAAAAACGCATGAACCCTATGCGCCCACCAACTGAAAAAGAAGCATTCCGTGGTTCATTAGGTGCTGCTTTTGAAGATATTGAGAAAAAATTAGAAGAACAACAAGATTCTTTAGAAAAATATAGCAATGCTGCTGATAAATTATTGGAACAATACGAAGCAAGCGAATTGGTTTCATTATTATTACGCACATTAGCAAATGACCCAGATGACCAAGTAAAAGTTGATATCACACCGGAACGTCCATTACCTGGCGGAAAAGGTGGCGGTAAAAAACGCTTTGGTAATAAAGGTGGCTCTCGTGATAGACGTGATCGTGACCGTGGTGGTCGTGGTGGTGAACGTGATGGCCGACGTTCTTCAGGTGGCTCAGGTCGCTCTCGTGATGGCTATAAAGGCGATCGCTCAGGTCGTGGTGATAGACGTGAACGTGGGGAACGTAAAGATTTTAATAAATCAAACAGCAACAAAGGCGGTAAATACTCTAGCCGTTCAACAGGTGAAAAGAAAACTGGCTTTGTGATTCGTAACAAGGGCGATAAATAATCCATATAATTGGTTTATTAGGTTGAGAGAATTTTCTCAACCTAATAAACTTATTTTTAAATAAGGAGTTTAACGGGGTTCAGTGAGCACTCAAGAATAAACACTCACTTCACCACCGCAGATGATACATATGATCAAAGGAATTGGCACGGATATTGTTGATATAACAAGGATTTTATACGTTATTAAAAAGAAACCAACATTTGCACAAAGGGTACTAACTGAGGTAGAATATAACTATTATAAAACCTATTCTGGTAGACGACAAGCAGAGTTTTTAGCTGGACGATTTGCAGCAAAAGAGGCCTTTTCAAAAGCTTGGGGTACAGGTATTGGAAAATTATCTTTTCATGATATCGAAATCTCAAAAAATGATTTAGGTGCGCCTTTTTTCTCGAAATCGCCATATCAAAAAACAGCTCATCTCAGTATTTCACATACAGATAATACTGCGATAGCCTTTGTCGTTTTGGAAGAATAGGAATATTCTAACGAACAGTGAGGAACGACTAGTGGAAAGTATTCACCGCCCAACAAGAGTGATTGTTTCACCGCAAGCAATCAAAAATAATATTGAAAAAGAATTGGCACATATTCCCAAAGGTATGGAAGTTTTTGCAGTAATTAAAGCAAACGCATACGGACATGGTGCTATTCCTGTTGCGAACATTGCAGCAAACTTTGGTGTTTCAGGCTTTGGAGTAGCAACCTTAGATGAGGCAATTCAATTAAGAGAAGCTGGCATTACTTTGCCGATTTTAGTTTTGGCAAGTGTTTCTGTCGAATATCTGCATTTATTACAATCTTATCATCTGTCAGCAACCATTGCGACTATGGAGTGGTGGGAAAAAGCGCAAAGATATATGGCGATATTACCTGATAAAACACCTGTGCAATTGCATATTAAAGTAGATACAGGCATGGGTCGTTTAGGATTTGGTACATTAGATGAAACCAAAGAAATTCTAGAAGCAATCGAACAAACGCCAGGTTTTGCCGTTGAAGGAATTTTTACACATTTTGCAACAGCAGATGACCCAGATTTTACTTATTATGATGAACAAAAAGCGAAATTTGAGTATATTTTAGCCAATTTACCTAAAAAACCACGTTATATCCACATGAGTAATACAGCTTCAAGCATTTGGCATGACGACACTACTGGAAATATGGTACGATTTGGTATAGGCATTTATGGTTTGAATCCATCAGGACGAGCAATGAATGATGAGTTAGGTTTAATCCCAGCTATGCGTTTAGAAAGTCGAATTATTCAATGTAAGCAAGTGCCAAAAGACACAAAAATTGGTTATGGTGCTACTTATTCAGCTAGTGAAAGCGAATGGATTGGCACGGTTCCAATTGGTTATGCGGACGGTTGGACTCGTCGTATGCAAGGGTTTAAAGTTTTAGTTAATGGCAAACGTTGTGAAATTGTCGGACGTGTGTGTATGGATCAGATGATGATTCGTTTACCTGAATTCGTCGCAGAAGGCACAAAAGTTACCTTAATTGGTAAAGATGGTGATGATGAAATTACCATGCAAGAAATTGCTGAATATATGGGAACAATTAATTACGAAGTTGCATGTTTAATTAGCGACCGAGTACCAAGAATTTATGAATAGAAAGTAAAAATTATAGGGTGAGTAAATGAAAATTAAACGCGGGGACATCTTTTTTGCTGATTTATCTCCAGTGGTAGGAAGTGAACAAGGTGGGATTCGACCTGTCTTAATCATACAAAATGACTTGGGGAATCATTTTTCTCCTACAGTAATTGTAGCTGCGATTACGGCAAAAATGGCTAAACCAAAATTACCAACACACATTCCAATTCAAGCAGACAAATTTGGTGTGGGAAAAGACTCTATTATTCTTTTAGAGCAAATTCGCACAACAGACAAATCTCGCTTGAAGGAAAAAGTGGGGAAATTGGATCTGGCAACAATGCAAAAAGTAGATAAGGCTTTGGGTATTAGCATTGGACTAGAGGACTTAAGTAAGTAAGCCATACATAAAAAAGGAGAATTTCGTTTGAGTTCTCCTTTTTGAATGCGCAAAAATATCGCTCATCCACAATAGATAAACGATATGTATGGTTAATTTGGATTCAAATCTAGCTTATGTTCGATATTTAACAGTGCTGTAATGGCATCTTTCATCAACTGAATTTTTTGCTCTTGCGTTGGATGAATATTTCCACTTGAAGCTAATGAAGCAACACCTGTAGCAATAACCCAAGTCCCATTTAAGAGGTTTTCTTTCACTTCATTTGTTAAATTTGCATATTTTTCATCTTCATCAAGTTTTTTGAAAAATAAATTATATGAAAATTCCAACATACGAGACTCGTTTCCTTTTTCTAAAAACAAAGCAGTATAAAGTCTAGGCTCTTCTTTAGCAAATTCCATATAGTTTAACGCCAAGTCAACAATTGGATCACCCGAATGTTTTTTTGGAAAGACATCCTCTTCTAAGTGCTGATAAATACGCTCGAAAAGTTTGTCTTTTAATTCCCCCATATTTTCAAACTCTAAATAAATCGGCTGCGTGGAACAACCCATTTGTGTGGCAATATTTCTTGCGGTTAAACTAGAAAAACCATCAGTTGAAACAATTCCATAAGCAGCATCCAAAATTTGCGGTCTTGTTACTGTTTTTTTTCTTGCCATTTTTTCTACCATTCCCTTTATTTACTTTATATAACGGACAAATACACTTGTTATTATTGTATCGTTTTTTATTATAGATTTCAATGATTTTTCTTATTTTAATTATAGTGAAAAAAAATCATTATATAATATTCCCATTTTTCAAAATATTCGATACAATAGAAGATAGTTATATGAAAGGTGGAGAAATAGATGACATTAAAAAACTTTGATACATTATTGGAAAAATACGCACGTTTAATCGCTGAGGTTGGCGTAGGTGTTGCTAAAGGACATACGGTAACGGTGAATATTGCAGTTGACCAGGCACCATTGGCTCGTTTAATTTCCAAAGCTTGTTATGAATTAGGAGCAGCAGAAGTATTGTTTTTATGGAATGATGATGCAACAGGACGTGATTTCTTAAAATTTGCAGATGATGATCGCATCGAAAACGTTGCACAATGGAAATTAACGCAACAAGATGAAGTCATCGAAAGAAAAGCTTCACGTATCAGCGTAGTTTCTCAAGATCCAGCAGCTTTTGATGGAGTGGATCCAAAGCGTATTGCTACTTTCCAAACGGTGATGGGCAAAGCAATGTTGCCAACGCGTATTGCGACTCAGTCCAATCAATTATCATGGTTAGTTTGTGGAGCAGCTGGTTTAGGATGGGCGAAAAAAGTCTTTCCTGAATTATCTGATGAAGAAGCAGTTGACGCATTATGGGATCAAATCTTCAAAACAACTCGTATTTACGAAGAAGATCCAGTTGCTGCTTGGAGAGCACATGCTAAATTATTACAAGACAAAGCAGACGAAATCAATAAAGAAAAATTTGATGCCTTCCATTATACAGCACCAGGTACAGATATTGTCTTTGGTATGCCGAAAAATTATCGTTTTGAAGGTGCAGGCTCAGTGAACTCTCGTGGTGAAGAATTTATTGCAAATATGCCAACGGAAGAAGTATTTGCCGCACCTGATGCCAATCGTGTGGACGGATATATTGTTTCAACTCGTCCGTTAAGCTATGCAGGAACAATTATTGATGGTATGAAATTTACCTTTAAAGATGGAAAAGTAGTCGATTTTTCAGCTGAAAAAGGCGAAGATGTATTACGTAGTTTATTAGATACAGATGAAGGCGCTCGTCGCTTAGGTGAAATTGCCTTAGTACCAGATCCATCACCAATCTCACAATCAGGCATTACTTTCTTTAATACTTTATTTGATGAAAATGCGTCAAACCACTTAGCACTAGGTTCTGCTTATGCATTCTCAATTGAAGGCGGAACTGAAATGAGTGAAGAAGAATTGATTGCTGCTGGTTTAAACCGTTCAAATGTTCACGTTGATTTCATGGTAGGATCTCCTGAAATGAACATTGACGGCATTCGTGAAGACGGTACACGTGTACCAATTTTCCGTAATGGTGATTGGGCATAATACAAATAAAAGAGGCTGGGACAAAACTCTGAATGCGTAGAATAAAAACGAATGTTCAAGCACTAGCACAAAACTTTAATCGCAAAAACCTCCTAAAATCTATCTTTGATGATAGATTTTGGGAGGTTTTTACATTATTCGACTGAAAATTATAGTTAAGAAATCGTTTTGTCCCAGCCTCTTCTATATCTATCAATACATTTAAAAGCCTAATTTACGTGAATAATATTCGGCAGTTGCCTTCTTCTTCATCGCTTCCCAAGTAGGAAATTTCGTTTTCTTTTTAACGAATAAATCTAAAGCCGTTAAATCGATTTCCTCTTGTTTTTTCCAATCAAACTTTGAGGCTACTAAAAAATCATAAAATGTGCGATATCTAGTATTGTCATTGATAAAACGGTCAGGAAAAAGTTCTTTTAATGGAATTTTTTCCTGATTCTTCAAGGTAGCAACTGAAAATTCAGGTTTTTTCTTTTCTCTTTTTTTGAATAAATCAAATTTTTTAAAATCTAAAAGACTCATAATCGTCCTCCTTTATATTTGTTAATTATAACATTATCTTTACAATAGCATAGAACAAGTATAAACTATTAAAAAAAGCTATACATATTACTAAAAAACAATTAAAGGAGGATTTATGAGTCAGTTTTTATTTGCGTTTATGCTAACAGTAATCGCTGGTTTATCCACGGTTATTGGGGCATTTATTGTATTTTTTGCAAAGAAATCAAATACTAAATTTCTGGCTGTTTCACTTGGTTTTTCAGCCGGAGTAATGATATATGTGTCATTTATGGAAATTTTGTTGAAAGGAAAAGAAAGTCTAACGGAAGCTCTTGGTGAGAGTAATGGAATGTTAGTGATGCTTTTGTCATTTTTTGGCGGAATTGCGGTGATTGCTTTAATTGATAAGTTTTTGCCTGATACACATGAATTAAAAGATGTCACGAAATATCATCCCAAAGATCACAACAATAGTGAAAGTAGAGCCAAATTACTACGTACAGGATTATTTACCGCGCTAGCAGTGACCATTCACAATTTTCCAGAAGGTTTGATGACGTTTATGGCAGCCATGCATGATCCACAAGTGGCTATTCCGATTGTGGTTGCGATTGCTATTCATAATATTCCAGAAGGGATTGCAGTGGCTGCTCCAGTTTATTATTCAACGGGTAGTAAGTTGAAAGCATTTGTTATTACAGCTTTATCTGGACTTTCTGAGCCGGTGGGAGCTTTGATTGGCTACTGGTTGTTAATGCCATTTATGAGTGATATGGTTTATGGCATTATTTTCTCATCCATTGCTGGGGTGATGGTATTTATTTCATTGGACGAATTATTACCAAGCGCTAGAGAGTATGGAGAACATCATTTGTCTATTTATGGCTTAGTTGCTGGTATGGCGGTGATGGCAATTAGTTTGTGGTTGTTAATTTAAGAAAAAAGAGGGCGGGACAAAACTCTTAATGCGTTAAAATTTCACGAATGTTCGAGCGCAAATCTAATCTTTAATAATGGAAATCCTCAAAAATCCATCTTTGATGATGGATTTTTGAGGATTTCTTCTTTAAACGTTCGTAAAATAAAGTTAATAAATTATTTGTCCCAGCCTCTTTTTAAGTCTAAATAATTTATTTCTCATAAAGAAAAAGGTACAATAAATGCAGGTTTTTAAAACATGTATTGGGAGGAAATCATCATGGATATCACATTAAAAGGAGAAATTGTTGCCTCAATTACCCCGCGTTTAGAAGGTTCAGCACCAGATTTTACGCTTTTGAATCAACACGAAGAAAAAATTAAATTGTTTAGTTGCCAAAAGCCAGTTATTTTAAGCATTTTTCCGGATATCAACACGTCTGTTTGTAGCTTGCAAACACGTCGCTTTAATCAAGAAGCGGCCAATCATAAGGAAATTGACTTTTTATCTATTTCAACGAATACCATTGAAGAACAACGAAATTGGTGTGCTGCCGAGGGTGTTGATATGAATATTCTTTCAGATGAAGATGGTGATTTTGGTAAGAAATATGGCTTGTTAATTACTGAAGGTCCTTTAAAAGGAAAAATGGCACGAGCAGTCTTTGTTGTGAAATATGGTGAAATTGTTTATGCACAAGTGTTATCAGAAGTTGCCCAAGAACCAGATTATGAAGTGGTTTTAAAGGCGGTTAATGAATAAAAAAAAGTGGCTGGGACAAAACTCTGAATGCGTAAAAGAAAAACGAACGTTCAAGCGCTAGCACAAAGCTTCAATCGTAAAAACCTCCCAAAATCTATCTTTGATGATAGATTTTGGGAGGTTTTTA
>JAITWV010000041.1 GCA_031285105.1 Streptococcaceae bacterium
TTTTTTTGATGTTCTTCCATGCGCACAGCTAATGTTTTAATTCCTCTTTGCAAAATCCAACTATCTTGTGGCCCCAAAACAGAACCAATTGAATTTTGCAAGAAAGCTAATTCGTTTGCTAATTTTTCCTTGTTTGTTGTTGCCAATCCTGAAACAACATCTGAATGTCCACCAAGATATTTTGTGCCACTATGAACCACAATATCGGCGCCTAAAGACAAAGGATTTTGAAAGTATGGTGTTGCAAAGGTATTATCAACAACAACTAAAATCTCTTTTTCTTTTGCTAATGACACAATTGCTTGAATATCAATCACTTTCAATAATGGATTGCTTGGTGTTTCAAGAAAAATTGCTTTTGTATTTTGCTGAATCACTCGTTTAACATTTGATAAATCACTCATGTCAACTGTTGTATATTCAAGATTAAATTTGGAAAATACTTTATCAATTAGCCGAAATGTTCCACCATAAACATCATCGCCAAGAATAATATGATCACCTGATGCAAACATTGAAAAAACACCATGAATTGCTGCCATTCCTGAACCATAGGCAAACCCACGAACACCACCTTCTAAGTCTGCAATTAATTCCTCCAAAGCAAAACGAGTCGGATTACCCGTACGTGAATACTCATAACCTTTATGCTTGCCAAGCGAGTCTTGTTTATAAGTAGCCACTTGATAAATCGGCACACTCACCGCTCCAGTTGCCTCATCACCACTAATACCACCATGAATCATTTTTGTTTTAATATGCATACTCTTTCCCCTTAATTTTCAAAATAATAGCAACTATACACCTTTTTACCAAAATTTCATAACAATTAAGCTTGAAAATAATGATGTTACTGTGTGCAAATATTCTTTTAAAATCCAAACAAAAAACAAAAAGAAACGACAGTCCTCAAAATCCTGTCGTTTCTTTTATTTTTTATGTGAGCGAATTATTTAAAAAATACATTGCTCAATACATCTTTAGGAGCAATTTCTTTATCTAACAAACCAGCTGATTTCGCCCAAGCAAATGCTACTTTAATATCTTCTTCTTTTGCCTGTGTTGCTGGTGGGTAATTCGGAACAACAATCTTATCTTTCATGTCCTCAGGAAAACCAATTGCACTAACAAAGGTATCAATATACTTAGATTTATCATTATTTTTAATGAATTCTACTGCTTCATTGTATGCTTTATACATTGCTTGGATTTCTGGTGCTTTTTTATCAATAGTCGCTTGTGGGAATGCCATGATAAATGGATTAATATTCACATCTGTTGTTGTTGAAATGGTGCGTAATCCGTCAGCTTTAGCAATCGTTGCAAATGGTTCTGGTAAAATAGCTGCTGCTGCCTTGCCTGATTTTAATAATTCAACACGCGTAGGTACTGCAGGAACTTCAGTAATTGTTACATCATTCATTGTTAATCCGGCTTTTTCTAGCATTTTCGCTAAAGCATATTCGGTACTTGTATTTTTTGAAACGATTACTTCTTTTCCTTTTAAGTCTGCTACTGATTTTACAGAGTCATCGCCAGTAATCAAGTCAAACCAAACATAAGTTGAACCTGTAATCATCAAATCAGATCCTGCATTGCGTGAAATAGCTACTGCAATTAAGTCTGCTGAAATTCCATCTAATGTTCCACCTTGAAAGGCAGCATCACGATCTTTGGCTGATTTAAATGTTTGAATGTCTAAATTCACGCCATTTTTCACGTCAAACCCTTTTTCATGCGCTAAAATTAATGGCACATTATCGATAGAGGGCATAATTCCAATAGTTAACGTTGGCACTTCTTTTGTCGATTCCGTACTTGATGAGGTTGCAGTTGAGTTATTATTATTTGAACCACATCCTGATAATAATAACCCTAAACTAATTGCCCCTAATGCTAATAAAAATTTCTTCATGAATCATTCCTCCAATTTATTCCAGGTTCAATCGAGCAATGCTTTTCGTGCGACGAGTAATCGCAGGAGCAACCTTGAGCTAAATTTTCAAGGCTAAACGCTCGTTTCACCATTATTATTTATATAAATGTATCAATAATACCAACAGTTAAAAAAACGATACTCACCAACTCATTCAAGTTATACGAAGCAATTTCCGCATGAATTAAATGATTTGGTTTTACTACTCGATGCTCAATAATGAATAACATGCCAATCACCGCAATACCTGTAAAGTAAATCCAATGAAATTGTGATGTTAAAAATCCAACTACTACCAGACTTAAAAAAGCAATAACATGAAACAATTGGGCGATTTTTAACCCCTTTGCAATGCCAAAATAAGCTGGAATGGAATGAATACCGTTTTGCGTATCAAAGTCATAATCTTGAGCACCATAAATGATATCAAAACCTGCCACCCAAAACATATTGGCAGCTGCTAAAAACAAGGCCGTAAAGCTCAAAGTTCCCGTCATGGCAATCCACGCACCTGCTGGAGCCATCGCCACGGTAAAGCCTAAAACTAAATGACAAAGGGGCGTAAATCGTTTTGTATATGAGTAAATAATCATAAAAAACAAAGCCACTGGTGATAATAAGAGCGCTAATGGGTTTAACATACTTGCCAAAATCGGAGTAAATGCTAAACAAATCAAGGAGAAAATCAACGCTTCTTTTTTACTCATTTGCCCTTTAGGAATTTGTCTGACACTTGTCCTTGGATTGCGTTTGTCAATTTCCGCATCAATCACTCGGTTAATTCCATTAGCACCGGTTCTAGCGGTTAATAAAGCCAGCACACAAATGATAAATTTCTCCACCGAAAAACTATAGTGAATCGTCAACAATAACGAAACAATACCAAATGAAAAAGAAAAAATCGTATGGCGAAACATGACTAAAACAGCATATTCTTTGGTTTTTTGTCCAATTTTAGAAAGTAATGCCATATTCATTCCACCTATCATCTACCATGCGCTTGGTTTTGTCATCCATTGTCACATCATCTGGCCAGCGTCTATAATGCCCTTCTTCTGCCCATTTTTTTGTCGCATCAATTCCAACTCGTGTACCGTAAAATGGATTGGGTGAAGAATGATCTAAGGCATCAAGTGGACCATCATTTAACACAAAATCTCGCTTGGCATCTGTATTGTTGAATACTTTCCATGCTACTAAGCTAAAATCATGTGGGTCAATATCTTCAACGACAATAATCATTTTGGCGTACATCATTTGCCCCATTCCCCAGCATGTATTCATAATTTTATGTGCATGATAAGGAAACTTCTTCTTAATCGACACAATTACACAATTATGAAACACCCCTTCAAAAGGCATGGCAATATCAAGAATTTCAGGTGACATCATTTTGAGTAATGGCAAGAACACACGCTCAGTGGCAAGTCCCATATAATCATCTTCCATCGGTGGCTGTCCGACAATGGTGGTTGGATAGACTGGATTTTTCTTATGCGTAATACACGTCACATGAAACACCGGATAATCATCTTCTAGTGAATAATAGCCCGTATGATCACCAAATGGACCTTCTTGTCTTAAAGGAGCAGTGACATCGACATATCCTTCAATAATAAACTCTGAATTAGCTGGTACATAAATATCATTGGTAATACTTTTCACCATGGAAACTGGACGTTTGCGTAAAAAACCTGCCAGCATCATTTCATCAATCATCTTTGGTAGCGGTGCAGTTGCTGAATAAGTAATCGCAGGATCCCCACCAAGAGCGACAGAAAGCGGCATTTTTCCACCTAATTTGCGGTATTTTTCATAAATTTCACGCCCATCTTTATGCCAGTGCCAGTGCATACCTGTTGTTTTTTCATCATATACTTGCATCCGATACATCCCTGTATTTTGACGACCTGTATCAGGATCAACGGTCATGACTAATGGTAAAGTAATATATTTTCCACCATCTTCAGGCCAACATTTTAAAATTGGTAATTTGGTTAAATCAGGATCTTTATTAATCACTTCCTGACAAGCAGCTTTGGGCACTTTGATTGGAAAAACGGATGCCATTCTAGATAATTTTGGTACTTGTTTAACACTTTGTAACCAACCAGAGTAATTAGACATATTGATTAACTTGGCAATTGCTTCACCTGTTTCATTTAGGTTTTCAACACCTAACGCCATTGCCATTCTTTTTTCCGAGCCCATTGCATTAATCAAGACTGGAAAATCGCTACCTTTTACATTTTCAAATAAAAGCGCTGGACCATATTTTTTGGAGACACGATCAGTAATTTCCGTTATTTCTAACTCAGAATCAACACTCGTGGAAATTCTCACAAGTTCGCCTGCTTGTTCAAGAACATCAATAAATGCTTGTAAGTCTTTATAAGCCATCAAATTCCCCTTTTCTTAAATTTTTCTTAACACTTAGAATACTTTTCCAATATTAAATTTGCAAGTAATAGACCGTTAAAATATCATTAATGTTATTTTTTGTGTTAGAATTAACGACGAGGTGATGAGATGAAAAAACGAATAATTGTAGCAATAACAGGAGCCTCTGGGATTATTTACGCCATTGATTTCTTGCAAAAATTGAAAAGCTATCCAGTGGAAATCCATGGTATCATTAGTCCTTGGGCAAAAGAAAATATCAAAATTGAAACAAATTACCAACTACAAGACGTATTAGATTTATTTGATGTTCTCCATGATCATAAAAATATGGGCGCAACGATTGCTAGTGGATCCTTTTTAACCGATGCGATGGTGATTGTTCCTGCGAGTATGAAAACCGTTAGTGCAATTGCTCACGGATATTCGGATAATTTAATTGCTAGAAGTGCCGATGTAATCATCAAGGAACAACGCAAATTAATTATCACACCAAGAGAAACGCCTTTAAGTGTAATTCATTTAGAAAATTTAACGAAACTTGCAAGATTAGGTGTGCAGATTATTCCACCGATTCCTAGTTTTTATAATCAACCACAAACAATTGAAGATTTAGTGAGTCATCACAGTGCGAAATTGATAGACTCACTAGGTTTAAAGCAAGATTATGATAGACGTTGGGGTGGAATGAATGAATAAAGAATTTACCATCACACAAGCAGATTTTTCAATGACCCTTGATGTGCGATTGATTAATAAGGATTTTTTATTTACTATAACTGGTGGCGATGTTCCTCACATTGGAACGATTACAACACGAACAGAAAATGGACAGGTGGAATCGGTTATTTTCCCAAGTCCTTCTGGAGGTATGCATAAGGATGTGGTATTGGCTGAATTGTTATTAGAAAAAATCACTTCTTTTATAGATGGAAACATTGTAATTACCTCTGGTGTGCATGTGGATAAAATTTTAAAAGAACAGATTAATGCTGCTTTTGAGATGATTAATTGGTTGGCTGATGAATTTTTAGAATGGCTAAAAGAAAATCCAGTGCAGTTTGTTCAGCCGAAATATAAAAAGCTTGAGAATTAAAGACTCAAGCTTTTTATATTGTAGATAAATTTGAACTGAGATTTTATAACCGGAATTTGTTTCATTTATTGCTAAATCAACACTCTATTATTACACAAAAAATCCCTCGAAACGTTGATTTCAAGGGATTTTATTAGTCTAAATTACTTAGCTACTGGGTAGTTGGTGAGTAGATTATTTGAAGTTATAAGTGTTAAAGTTGAGCTTTATTAAGGATTTAAGGTTGGTTTAAATGATTGAATAATCACTTATATTTAGTTTGGTTCGTCCTAGTCAGTTAAAAATCAGTTATTTTTGGTGTTGGTTTTTTAACTGATAAATAACAACTAAAAAATTAAACTAATTAAACGCCATTAATTTTACCACGATTGCCCAAATATCTTTTATTAAATAAAATAAAGCTGCTTCAGTTCACCTGCTATTTTTTCACTTTCAAATCGAACTGCACTCGTTTCATTCTTAGATTTGCTCAAAAAGTTAATATTTCCATACCAGCATCTCAGGTCATCAAAAATCACGGTATTTTGAGAAATAGAGTCCAAAAATTTTACAGAAATATTATTTTCTTCCAGAAGCTTAATTTGCTGTTTTTGGTGCTCTTTCAAATGTTCACTAAGTTGTTGGTAATCCTTGGTAGCAACCTGAATTTCAACTTCATTATTAACAGAATGCAGCAATCTTTCGCAAATACCTTTTGATAAAATGGAAGTGGTTAGATATATTTTATTTTCTACCTTTTGTAGATCATCAATGAAAAATTTTTCATAATCGATGTTACTAAACAATCGTGCTTGATACTTGCGAGTTGCCTCATCTTGCGCAATTATGTATTCCATTTCTTTATACACTTTCAAGCGTTTTTGATACATATTTGCAAACATTCCACTTGAAATATCCACATAATCATAGACGCGCAATTCATCTTTATTTTGTAAATCGCGTTGTAAGCGTCCTAAATATTGCTTATGACTTCCTTTCGCTTTAAAAGGCAATGTTAAAAATAACGTATCTAATTGTGCTAAATCAAATCCTTCACCAACTAATTTTGAAGTAGCAAAAAGGACAAATGGTTGTTTTTCATCCTTCAATTCCGAAATTATTTGCTGATTTTGTCTTTTAGTCTGACTACCAGAAAGAAGGAAAGTTTTCATGTTTTCTTCTAATATATCTCGTAAAATATTCAGGTGTTCCACTCTTTCACTTAAAACAAGACTTGTCCGACCTAATTCATAATTTTCCTGGATATCATCAGTAATCTGCTTGTTTCTCTCACCTGATTGAGCTAAAAAATTGATTTGTTCACTATAGCCCAGATGATCAAAGTTTCTGTCTATTTCGCCAATTGATGTATAGCGTGGATAAAGATAGTTCTTGATTAATAAATTATCCTGAGAAATTTTTTCGCTTTCAAAAATAACTTCTCCAAGCCTCATAAAGTTAATCGGTGTCAAACCATCTTCACGTTGCGGTGTGGCACTTAATCCTAGAATGAATTTCGCTGGTGCTTCTTTGATTACTTCTTCAAAACTTTTTGCTGCAATATGATGGCATTCATCAACAATTACTTGCCCATAATTTGATAAAAATTCCTGTAATTTAGCCTTAGGTAATCGTGCTAACTTTTGAATCATCGCTACATCAATGACTTTTGTTTGTTGCAGTTTGCTTCCAGAAATAATCCCAACTTTTTCTTTCTTTTTTATTCTTCCTTTTTGAGTATATTCGATAAATGGTTCGGACTTGATATCTAAAAATTTTAAAAGTTGGTCTTTCCATTGCCTCGCTAAATTTTGATTTTGGACTAGTATTAACGTACTAGTTTTTCTTTGTGAAATTAAATTAGCTGCTATAATCGTCTTTCCAAATCCAGTTCTTCCACATAAAATCCCTTCTTCGTTTTCAAGAATTGCTACGAGTGCTTCTTCTTGTTCTGGATAAAGCTTCCCCTTGAAATCTACTGAAATAGAATCACCTCTTGCCTGTTGATTGTCTATCGCAACTTTATCGACATAAATTTTCAAAGTTTCTTTCAATCCTCTAGGCAAGTAGATATAATGATTATCTTCTGTGGCACTTGTTATCAATCTAGGAACATTCCAAGTTGTTGTTCGAGTACTTTGCCTTTTATAATATTCTGGATTTTTAAAAGTAGCTAGATACATCAAGGATATTTGCTCTTGTCTAGTTAAATTTTCTTTTGAAATCTTTAACTCTCCATTCAGTTGCACTTCAATCTTCTCCGGATAGATAACTTTGGTGCTCGCTTTTGAAGGTTCTTTTGTGTATTCTTGGATTGGATTTTCTATTTCCAATTTCTCAATTAACTGATTCACCTCTTCTAGACTGTACTTGTATATCATAGCTAGATGTTGCCATAAATACTGAATAGGAACTAAATTGAGATTTTCATCTAAAAAAGTTGATTTTCCTTCTTGTACGTTCTCCCATTTTAAAGGTAAAGCGATTAAATTTCCAAATGAATCTTTCGGTAACGAATCTTGCATGGGGTTCATTCGATCATAACTCATCAGATTTGTGTTTGTTCGGTTTGTTGTATCCAGTAATAAAAGTTGTCCTAATTTTCTTGCTAAATAAGCTGGTATTTCCTCATCAAAAAACAACCACAAATGAATACCAACACCTGATTGAGAACGTTCTATTAGCAATTCGATTTGATGTTTTCGAGCTGATTGAATAACCGCTAATACATCTGTTAATGCTTGATCTTTGTCAAAATCTAGAACAATAAATTTTGTTTTATCTCCTTCAAGCATTGGATAAATGCCGAAAAACTCCCTAAACTAATAAGGATAGCTATGTTTTTTTATTGCTAAGCTCACTCCACACCCAAAGCTCTAAAAACAGCTTCTTCGGGCGTGCTATAAAAAATTAAATTAAAGGTGCTTGTAAGTTCAGGAGGAACAGTTCCTATATCTACTGCACTTGTTGTCGGTATCAATACTTTTTTTGCACCCGCATCTTTTGCAACTTGCAGATGATTAGCTAAGTTGTCTACCTTTATTATTGATCCACCAATGGTAATATCTCCAAGAATTGCTAAACTTGATAAGACTGGTTTGTTTAACGCTGCTGAACAAAGAGCAATCATCGTTGAAAGAGATAATGTTTTTGTCATGCCAATTCCATTCATATCCTGCACATGAACCACGACATCCCTAGTGTTTAAACTTATCGACTGACTAATACTTGCATAGTTGGCTTTTAGATATTTATAGGCTGAATTCATGGCTTCTTTAGCTTCACTTTCATTCCCTAATCCAGTGCGTTCAAATTTCCCATTACCTGATGAAATCTGTGTTTCTAATTTATACGTTCCTAATTGACCTGTTTTACCATACGAGACAGTGTATAAATGACCAGGCTTACTTAATCCATTTGGTATCAAAGAACCACTACCTTGCTCAGGAACTGAAACGTATTCTTCTAGACCAGCTTCTAAATCAATATATGAAAAATTTACATCGTAAAACTCCATTCCACCGATTTTTTTCAATTGTTCTTTTACCCGTCTACGCATTTCCAAGGCAAATCGCAAAACTTCTTCAACATCTGTTTTAGAAAACTCTCCATCAGGATAAAGTAATTTCATCATACCAGATACAGTTCTTCTAACAGCAATGGTATCACGTTGGTTTAATTGCGAACCTAATTTAAAATACTTATCAAAACTATCACCAAAACTTACTTTTCTCATTTCTCTCATTACTTCTGAGAAATAGTCAGTAATAAAACCATAATCATTTGTGAAGAAATCTGGTCTGTATTTTGGAATTTCCCATCCAGGTAGATAACAATGCATCCTATCTAGAAACGCTGAATCAGTACCCATCACTTCAGGAAAAGGTTCGAATAAATTAGAGGTACGCAAAATCACATCGACACTTTGATTAATATTTCCTACAAATACCATCGAAGCTGAGGCGTTTTTCTCTTCTTTCCCCCTTGCAAATGAACCCGATGCCATAAAATCTTTCATAATTTGAACGCCATCGTTATCTTTAAATTTTATCCCTGCAACTTCATCAAAAGCCACACAATCCCACATACCAACCAGCCCCATCGTTCTGCTTGCCATATTATAAAATAAATTTGCGACTGTTGTCTGACCACCTGAAACTAAGATTGAGTTAGGTGAGATTTCTTTATAGACATGTGATTTACCTGTTCCACGAGGACCTAGTTCACAAAAATTATAATTATTTTCAATCAAAGGAATTAAACGTGCTAAATGAAGCCATTTCACTCTTTCATTGAATTGAGTTGGTTCCATTCCAATCGAGCGCAAAATTAAGTCAATCCACTCTTGTGTTGAATATTCTTTTCGAGCTTGCTTATATTCCTCAATAGTTAGACCTGGCATTTGGATTGGGTCAACTTTTTTTGCGATAAATGGACTATTGTTGAATCTATCATTTTCGTCAAACCAATATTCCATCGAAACAATACACCAGATACCCCCACCTAATAATCGATCAAACTTTTTAGGATATTCGTCACTGATTTGAACCCCTTTTAAACCCAAATTGGAAAATTCAGCTTCATATCTATCCTTCTTTTCATTTAAATAAACGGTCACTTTATCAATAACAGTATAACTTCCAAGTTCCCTAATTCTTGCTTTTACTTTTTCTGCCTCATCTGGACGTACGTAATTTTTGGCAAGAATGTTTTTGACATTTTCTACACCTTTTTCGACTAAATCAGCATCTAAGGAAGAAGCGTACATTCCTAGCAAATATTCTAGTACATATACTGGAACATTTGCACCTTCTTTGATTTTTTTAGTCAGGTCTTTTCTAACGATTCTACTTGGAAAAAATTCTGATAATTTTAATACTTCGTTTTGCTCCATGTTAAATCTCCAATTTTCCACATTTTATATATTCTAAGTATAGCATACTCAAATTTTAAAAATATTTACTCTAATAAAAAGAAACACCCAAAAATGCTCAGGTGTTTCTTATACTATTTAAAATCCAAAATCAAAATCTTGCGCAAATGGATTATCAATCACAAATGAAATTCTTCTTTCGACATTTGTTTCAACATTATTCAAGACCAAGTAATATTTTTCTTCAATCAGATAGCGGCGATTGACAAACTCAAAAATAAATTTACTGAATCGCTTATTTCCATCCGTTTCTTTAGAGTCTGCTACGTAAGAAACCTCATTTGAAATCCGTTCTCCTTTTTCATCCACAAAGTAAAGCTTAAAGGTTACTGGGGCATACTCATCGTTAACTGGATTTTTTTGATGAAATTCTAAGGTTGTTGATAGTCCTACAATTCTATTTCTAGATGACATTAATTCAACCTGAACATCCTCTTTATCTCTAGAACCTTTTTTAGAATAGTTTATCTCTACTACTGGCACCAATACTTCTTGGACAGATGAACCTCCATGCACGTAGTTTTGTCCACCACCGGCTTTTTTGAAAATGCTCGATGTAAGTGGAACGCAGATATTTCGTTGGTCATCATTTCCTAACCACTCACCAATTCGATAATTTTTCGTTCCAATCTCAGAATAGATTTCATCTGTAATTATGAAACGGCGTTCAACTCTATCATTTGAGTTTTGGGAAGGATTTTCTATTTTATCAACCTCTTCAACTTTTCCACGATGATAGATAAACCCATGATCAGCAGTCACTATAAATCGCTCAACGTTTCCGTTTGTAAGTGTTTTAATTAGTCCTCTTAATTCTTGGATTGACTTTCTTGCCGCATCAAAGACTTGTTTTTCCGTTCCATGATCACCAGTTTTATCTATTTGATCATGATAGATATAAATAAGATTTTTTCCTCTAAATAACTCTCTCAAGTCATTTGTGCCAAGATTATACACATCATCATAATTAAGAGAAATTGCTGAATCATTTGTCTTTTCAAGAATCGATTGTCTATTTGCTAACCCATTCGTCTTCATTCCATCAACTAAGACTTCTGTGCCAGTTATATAAGACAGCTCTTTATTTGGTAACAATGCTGCTTTGCCAAATTCAGTTACTGATGGCAATAAAGAATAATTTCCTTCAATTGATGCCGAATATTTCTTCTCTTTATCAAATATCCTTTGAAGGTCCTTTCCTAATTCAAACCTAAAGGCATCTGAAATGATTACAGCAGTTTTTTTCGACTTGCTTGTAATATTGTTCCTGTAAAAATCACGTATAGACGGTCTGTTACTAATGTCTAGTTCTTGATTCCAAATTTGTCCCGTATGATTAATGAATGTTGAATAATTATTTTCAATTAATCGGTAAAGTTGTTCAAATTTATGCTTATCCTCAATTCGATCGTAATTCCAGATAAACTTTCTATAATGCGTATCTATCCAAAAAAGTTCGTTCTCATACATTTGAACAAATTCATTCGAGCTAGTCGTCCCGCTTATGCGTTTAATATCTATTAAATAGGATGCATGTTTCAAAAGTTGATACTCAAACTTATATTTTATAGAAAAATGGCGTTTTCCACGTAAATCTAAATTTTGGTAAATTGATAAATCGCCAATCTTTGTTTGATTATCACCTTCGCTTAGCCGTTCCGTAAAGAAAGTTAGAATACGGTTATCAATTTGCTCAAAAATATCCGCTTGAATTAAATCATCAATTTTTACAGTGTTTAATAACTGTTCTCCGTCAATTGCTTTAAACACTTTTTCAGATAATCTATCAAAACTATCAGTAAATCGTGAATCATTCATATATTGATCCATAAAAGTAACAACATTATTTCTTAAGTATTGTGAATCAAATTGTTTAAATCTATCAGGGATTTCTTCGCCAATTTGGTAATAAAAATAGTTAATAAATAAATATACAGATAGCTTTTCAAGTGATGGTTCATCATTTTGATAACCGTAGTTTATTCCAACGAATTCCCAGAACTTATCTTTAAGATTAAATTTTTCAAGCTCTGAAAAAGGATCCTTATTTCCGTTTGTGAAATTTAAATAAATTGTTCTCAACAAATCATAAATTCTAATACTGTTGGTCTTTAATAATGTGCCCATCAAAGCAGCTTCTAGATTTTTAGAACTTGTAAACTCTGTAGAAAATTGACTCAAACGTTCATTTCTATCTTTGGCGTTAAAAAATGAACTATATGGTAAAAGTACATCATGAAACTCCATTGGAATACTTAGTTCGTTCATGATAATTGCCAATTTATCCGCATGAAACTCACCAGAATACATTAAAATACTTAATAGATGATTGCTTTCATCTTGATTATCCCACCTGTTAAATGGTGCATAAACCAAAAAATTCGTAGTTGGTTTTTCATACTCTATATATCTTTTATATTTAAACAGTGCATCCTCTTCAAGAATAAGCAATTCCGCATGTTGGATACTCATTGTTTTTACATCATCGATAAAATCTTGTTTTGGATCAAACCAAAATTCAATTTTTCTTTGACCATAATCTTGAAAAAGGCTATTTAATTTGTCTTCAATTTGCATAAATTTTAAATCTGCCATTAAATATCTCCTACATTCTTTTGCTAGAAATCAATTACTTTAAAAAGAAGCTATTCACATCAATAGCTTCTTTAAGCGTTTATTTTTTAGGTTCTTGGGGCCCTTTAGAAAGAATTGCAAATTTTTCTCCTGTATCAGGGTCTCGTTGTAGTTTGTCATAATTAACCACTACACCATCATCTAAATCTAATTCAATTCGCTTCAACGCTAAGTAGCCAAGCTTTTCATCAAACGTCTGGATTTCTTTCAATTGATCATTGATTTTGTTTATTTCTTTGTTCATGGCATTCTTATCTTTTTGATTGTCGCTGTTTTCAATTAGTTGTGTTCTTAAACTAACACGACTTTCATATGATTTTTGAATTTCATGCAGATAATCAGTCCGCACTATCCCTAACTGATCTTTAGTATAGCGGTGTAAGTACATTAAAGCTTTAAACCCGTTCTTTTTCCCGGAGTCAAATTGCCAATAAATCGGGCGTTTCTTATAAGTTTTTACATGGTCCTTGAAAAAATCATTTAAGAAATATTTGCGGATTTTGTCTCTACTGGTCCCTGTTCCTTTTAATTTCCCACCCAAGGTAATGTAATCAAGGTTTTCTTCTAAAGCGTCGCTACCATAAACTACGCTGATGAAGTCTTCAAATTTGTTTACCAAATCAAAGGAAGAATCATTAATATATAAATCGTCTGATATTACGAGCACATTGGTCTTTACAGGAATAAAGGTAGAGTATTTAGATGAATCCCACTCGCCACCTGCATAAACAAGGCCCTCAACATCTAACGAGTATCGTCCAAACATACACCCAACCGCATAACTCATTAATGATTTGATATCTCGTTCTTCGTTTGCAAGTGAAACAGAAACTTCTTTATCTGGAACTTTATAATCTAACTCGTCTTGGAGCCCGTACAGTTCAATAAAAATTTTATTTAGTTCTTCTTCATTTGATTTTAGTTGGTCAAATCTATCTTGTGCTTCTTTTTCCCAAGCTTTAAATTTATCTTTAATTAATGTGCCCATAATTTCTCCTCAATTAATATACTCTTGTTAATTATACCAAAAAAACAGGGAAACGCTTGTTCTTAAATAAAAATTCTTGACTGTTATTGCTAAATTTTTTTCAAAACTTCTAATAGAATTTGTATATAAAAGATTTGGAGGTTATTTAATGGATAAGAAAACAACGCTTTATCAATATTTTAAAAAATGGATGGTTCTTTATAAAAAACCGATACTTGCTCCGGTAACTTATGTAAAGTACGAAAATACTCTTCGGCAAATCAAGGAATATTTTGATGAGCAAAAAATTAGCTCAATCACTCCTCAAAGTTATCAAAAAATATTAAATGAATATGCCACAACGCACGCAAAATTAACCACCAGTTGCTTTCATAAACAAATACGCGCTTGTATCCTTGATGCAATAGATGAGGAGATTATTAAAAAAGATCCTACTAGAAAAGCAATCATTACAGGTAAATTCTCTTCAAAAAAGAAAGATGGTTATCTAAGTTATAGCGATTGGAAAATCTTAGTTGGTTATACTTCTAGATCATCTGAAATTATCGATAAAATTATTTTACTTTCATCACTTACTGGTATGAGATTTTCTGAAGTGCTTGGTTTGACGTGGGATGATTTTGATGAAGATAACCAGCAATTGATTGTAAATAAAACGTGGGATTATAAGTATCACCAGGGTTTTGCAAATACAAAGAATATCAGCTCTCAGCGAAAAATTGATGTCGATAGGACTACCATCAGTATTTTGAAAGAATTGCGAAACTCAGATACAGTTGATGAACGCATTTTTTCAACTAAGAGTGATGACAAAATATATAGCATGACTATTAATCGCCATTTAACAAAGATTTGCACGCTGTTAGATATTCCAATCATTTCATTTCATGCGCTTAGACATACTCACGCTTCGATTCTTTTGTATCAAGGTGTTAATATTTTATCTGTTTCTAAAAGACTTGGACACAGTAATGTTACGACTACACAAGAGGTTTACTTACATATTATCAAAGAAATGGAAAATAATGAGCGTGAGAAAATTGTGCAGATAATGATTGATGGGTATCGTTAATGCTCTGCAAGAGATAAAACTGATAGATCCGTCTATGGGAAGTGGGCATATTTTAGTTTATGCATTTGAAGTTTTCATGCAATTATATCTTTCGGAAGGTGAAGCGGAGAGAAGTGCTGCA